>DALZBD010000504.1:0-3131 GCA_031977515.1 Bacteroides sp.
TACCTGCAATGTGTCGATTCCATACGTGCATTTCTTACCACATTGCTTCGCTCTCCCTACGAAGCAGAAGAACTTACTCAGGAAGTATTTGTACAATTGTGGGAAAAACGGGAAAATATTGATCCTCAGAGTAATTTCAGGGCTTATTTAGGCATGATAACCAAATGGGCAGCTTTCAATCTGATTGATCATAAAAAGGTGGAACACAAATACCGTGACTTTGTTACCTACATTGCTCAGGATCTCAGTCCAGCTCCGGATCAGATGGTACTGACGGAAGAACTTGCTCTGATGATCCGGATTTCTCTGGACCGTATGCCTCAAAAACAGCGCCGAGTGTTTGAACTCAGTCGTTTCGAAGGAAAAACAAATGCAGAGATCGCAAAACTGTTAAATATAAGTGATTCCACGGTCCGTGTGCATCTGCATACGGCAATGAATCAACTCAAGGAGATCATTACTCTCTTTTTCATGCTTTTTGTAGGGAGATAACGGTATTTTTCCGGTATGAGAAAACTCCGTTTATGATTCCTATAACCGGAACTTTATATCTGAAAGGAGTATAACATTATACCCTCCCTGTCTGCTTTTGACCTCTACCTGTATAATCCCTTATTATCCGACATACATTCTCACTACGAGAATTGCCTTTTTGTGCTATAAAACTCAACATACCCCAAAAAATGCCCAATATGCTCATTGATAATGAGCATATTACCTAAAATCTCTAAAAAAACAGACTTTTTTACTAAACGAAAAAGAAAGATAGCTTTCTTATAAACAGAAGCGAACCCATATCACTTTGGTGGTTTTACACGAGTAGGTATACAGACCTAAGCAATGCCATTTATAAAAAAGAATGGAGACGTCTGTAGATTTATAAGTTCTATTAATTCAGTAGTTCATTTGACCAGACTAAAGCAGATGGCAGGAATAGTGAAACCCATTAGCAAATTACGCGGCCGGTGATATTTGTTTAGAAGCATTTTTATGACAGATAAATTAAACAAAAAAATGTCGAAACGCATCCTCGCAGCATTAAACGATCCGGCTCTGCCTGAAGAGACGATTGAGCTGATCCGGGGCTGGCTGGTTGATGGCAAACACCGTGAAGAAAAAGAAAAGCTATTGTTAGGGTTTTTCGAAGAAAAGTTCAAAACTACGACCAGCCCCTCAAAAAAAGCTTATGATACGTTACCTGCGATATTGGCACGTATCGGTTGCCGGATGATCCCCTTATACAGAAGGCCGTTGAGATACCGTATGGAATTTCGCGTGGCTGCGGTAATGCTGCCCATAGTGATTCTCCTGGGAGTAGCTGCGATTCTGTTCACGGATTCCATTCGTCCGGAAAAGCCGGCAGCTATTCAGTATGTATCTGCCGAGGCTACCGATAGCACAATCCGCCAGGTAGTCTTGCCATGCGGTACAAAGATTGAACTCAACCGGGGGTCGCGGATCATATATGCTGAAGAAACCTTCTCACAGGAAAGGTCCGTTTACCTCACTGGTGAAGCTTATTTCGATGTAATGAATACAGGCATTCCATTCCTGGTCAGGACAGAAGACCTCATCGTCCGGGTATTAGGTACAAAATTCAACCTGAAATCTCCTGCCGATGATACTATAACAGAAGTCATGCTGTATACGGGTCTGATCGAAGTCATTATGCAGGAGAACGAATCTGTTATCATCCACCCCAGTGAACAACTGACCTACAACCACGAAACCGGAACAGCCCGGATCTCCGATTTCGATGCCGACATAGTATCCGAGTGGCGAACGACCATAGAACTGACCAATGTTTCTCTGGCACAGGCATTCCAGAATATCGGAGATTATTTTAACATCACTGTCATTGCCGATAGCCATACTCCTGGAAATACAATAGTCAGAGGCAGGTTTTATAACGAATCTCTACCCGAAGTATTGCAAATCCTAAGTAATATCACCAGTGCGTTCGATTACAGGATCGAAGAAGATACAGTGTTTATATATGGACATTCACACTTTTAATTAACAGTAACGACTTCATCAAGACTCTCCCTAAAATTAAAATGAAAATAGTTAATATTTTAACGATACCCTCTTACAGGCTATCCCTGCCTCTTATGGCCTTGCTGTGGATGACGACCCCGTGTACCTATTCGCAGAATCCAAGGATAACCTTCTCAGATTCAATAATTTCTATCTCAAAAATGATTGAAACTCTTGAAAAACAGACTTCTTACACCTTCATTTACGAAGCATCTTCGTTCGACGTTTCGCAGGAAATGAAGATGAACCCGGAAGCCTCCTTCGAGCAGGTGTTGACCGTGATTCAGCAGCAGACAGGATTTGAAATGAAAGTACACAACCGGTATATCCTGGTTTATACTCCTTTACATAAAAAGGAGAGTACGCCGCCGGCACCTCCCAGGACATCCGATAAGTATGTAATATCCGATATAGACCGGTTCGATCTGCCGTTGAAACCCCGCCAGCAAATGGATTATGAAAATAATTTACCTGTACAGGAGTACCCACAACTGGAGGAAATGGAGGTTCCAGCCCCATATTCCGACTACCGGTCTTCCGGTTTTTACACCTCTGTACAAAACCACCTGCCAGGGATCGCAATAAAGACCAACCTACTGTACGGCGCGACAACCCTCACTCCGAATCTGGCTGTAGAATGGGGAGTAGCAAAACGTCACACGCTCGAAATCGCTTTCAGCCACAACCCATGGAATCAGAAAGCCAATCTGCAAAACAACGACAAATTGCTGCACTGGATGGTAAGGACGGAATACCGTTTCTGGTTCTGCGAACGCTACAACGGTCATTTTATCGGAGCACACGCTTTTTATTCCGCCTACAACATCAGCGGCAAACATGTTCCCTTACTCTTTGACAAAACGTACCGCTACGAAGGCGATGCTTTAGGGGCTGGCCTCTCTTACGGATATCATCAGGCACTCACCAAACGATGGAGCCTGGAGTTCAATATAGGAGTGGGCATGGCCTATATGGAATACGACCGATACGATTGCCAGTTGTGTGACAAAAATGAAGTTCCGAAAACAAAAACCTATCTCGGCCCCACCCGCCTGGGAGTGTCGTTGGTCTACCTCATCAAATAATCCGATTAT
>DALZBD010000505.1:0-3126 GCA_031977515.1 Bacteroides sp.
CTTTGTAACCGGAAAGTTGGGAACGATTCCACGAACCATGTTGCGCGATGAAAAGGCCGTTTCGGTAACGCTCAGGGAAACTGCTGCCTTTGTAAAAGGTAAGCCCCAGTGAAGCGGTATGGGCACCCAGAGAGATATCCGGTACCAAAGTCTGGGATACCAGATCGGGACGTACTCCCTGCAATCTGGGATCTTCATGAGCTCCCCAGTAGGCATAGGGCCATCCGTAAAATCCTCCCTTTTTCACAGCCGTGGCATAATCCGGAACCAGATCGTCTCCCAATTCGTCACGCTCGTTGACAGCTGTCCACAACTCACCGTTGGCAGGGTTCCAATCCATGGGCACAGGATTGCGCAAGCCGGCAGCATAGACCTCTTCTCCGCTACCATCGGGACGTATTACCAATATATTGGCGCGGCGATGTTCTTTATCCAATCCGTATTCACCGTTGTTACTTGCCGATCCGATGGAAACGTAGATATTTTCCCGGGCCGGGTCTGTGATCAGGTTACGGGTCCAGTGATTGTTGTATCCTCCGGCCGGCAGTTCAAGGATCTTCTCGCCTTGTCCGCGTGCCACCGTATCGGAAACGGCATAAGGATAACGGAGTATACCATCGGTATTGGCCACATAGAAATAGTTGTTGAGAATCAGCATCCCATACGGCTGATTGAGATCTTCGAGAAAATTATACCGACTCTCATACACCCCGTCTCCATCCGTATCCCGTAGAAGGAATATGCGATTGGCACTGCCAAAGTTTTGTCCTCCGGCTTTCTGATGAAATTCGTCCCGATCTTTACGGGTTTTAAACTCACCCGCTTCGGTTGCCGCATCGGCAATGAAGATATCTCCGTTGGGTGATACATAGATACATCGGGGATTACTGAATCCGATCGCAAACTTCTCTACCTGAAAACCAGCGGGTGCCACAGGTTTCTCTCCCTCTCTCCAACCAATGACTCTGGGGTCTATACGTACTGAAGAGGTTTCGTAGGGTAGAGGCAGATCCACTGTGTCTTTCTGCGCCCACATGCTAAGTGAGTTACCACTCATACAGAAGAAGAGTGCAATAAAAAGGGTAAATTCTTTTCGTTTCATACCTGCATAAACAGCTGGTTATGGGTGTTGGTTCACTCTTTCCTGTCACTGATATAAGCTGTTTATTCGTACCTGTTGTAAACAAAAGGAATGTGTGTGTATTTGCCAACTGTTGCCTGTCATCTCTGCTACAGAAAATTCTCTTTTAGCAAAAAGAAAATTATAGGGGCATCAGCTATCATCGCATACCATTCTTCCTACATATTACTATAGAGATTTCCTATCTCATGTATAAAATGTATCTTCCATCGTTTTATCCTACAAAAAAAGAGACACAAAATATTGCGTCTCTTTTTAATATAAAACATTGAGCCGGGAAATAAATACCCTGATTTATATTCAACCCGGATACCGCATATTTAAGGTCGTAGCCCCAATGCCTGTATATAATTCTGCTGGATCACACAATTCTCAAAGCGGCAAGCTTCGATGAAATCTGTCATTGCCTTCCTTGCCAGTTGCTGGTCGGGACGTGCATCACGAATCTCTTTGTACGTACCACGGGGAGCTTCTGAAAAGTCGACAACGAGTTTCCAGTTTTCCGGAGGAGTGATGCCTAAGAAGGATGAACCATCCATCTTCTTGTAGGGCCAGAACGTCCAGCCGATGTTGTTCTCTTCCATGGCCTGGCAGAAAGAATTCATCCATTCATCGGTATTGTGACCGATCTCTCCCATATACATAGGCAGGTTGACACTGTCGCGGAACTGAATGAAATCACGAATGGCTTCTGCTGTAGGCTCACCCCCGTAACGGTGACAGGTATACATGATCTTATCGTCATGGAAGGGTCTGTTGCGCAACGGATTGAAGTTTCCGTTCCACTGCGAGCCACCTAACAGGATAATATGGTTGTTGTCTACTTCACGTATGGCATCTACACCCAGCTGATAGACGTAGGCCAGCTTTCCATTCAACTCTTCCATATTTTCAAAATAGGGAGCAATGGGTTCATTGAATAGCTCGTACCCAAGGATAATCGGTTCGTTTTTGTAGTATTCAGCGATCTTTTTCCAGATGTCACAATAGAGCTTCTGGCTGGTTTCGCTTTCAAACAACCAGGGATATCCATAGCTGTCGTCGATGTTATCGCCAGTCTGCCCGCCCGGAGCATCGTGCATGTCCAGTATCAGATAAAGCCCATCTTCCCGACACCATTTCACCACAGAATCCACACGGGCAAAACCATCCTGATTGGCAGTAAGCCCCATGTAATCCTCATCGGTAAAAAGCTTGTAATGAAAAGGAAGACGAACGGTGTTGCTTCCTGTCTTTTTGATGAAACGAAGGTCTGCCTGCGTAATGTAGTTGTCCTTGAAAGCACGCCAGAATTCGGCAGTGAAATCAGGGCCGACCATTTCGCAGAACATATCGTTGATAAACCGTCCTGAATTGGTCTTATTGAACTTGAACATATAGCCTTCCGGATTGAGCCAGTTGCCCAGATTTGTGCCCTTAATAAAGAATTTCTCACCACTGGGAAGAAGCAGATCGGGTCCGCTGACTGTGATAAATCCCGTTGCATCGGGAGAAGATTCTTCCTTGCCGGGGCTACATGAAACCGTGGTCAGACAAAAGAAGAGTAAAGTACAATACCAAAAGTTTTTCATCGTCATATTATTTAAATGGTTGATTAGATATATACTGATCTGTGTGCATCCTATAGATGATCCATTTCAAAATTAACGATAATACTTAAACTTATGAATATTACCCACTTAATTAGTAGTTAAGCATAAAAATAATCACCTATATATCAATTAGTTGATAGCTTTCAAACCTATTAAAAAGTAGTTCTAAATGAGTGGTTTGATCTTATAATAAATGCCAGCTATAAAAGAAGAGGATGTACTTTGTAAATACATCCTCTTCTTTGGGTTCATTCTATTTACTTTTCAGTAACGGTCAATATTGAATTTTCTCTTCCATTAGTAATGTCTATTGTGAATACATAGGTACTACCTTCATTCAATGGAACATTATCTAAAAGTCCTAAATTTCCATCATCATATACCTTTACAATA
>DALZBD010000506.1:0-3120 GCA_031977515.1 Bacteroides sp.
CGCAAAAACAATAGGAAAAAACGATGTCAGATGCAGAGTAACTTCTATTCTTAGTTGATTCACGAGAAGTATAACAATAGATATGTAAAGAAATTCCAGAAAAGATGTAAGGTAGGAAATCAATATATCCTGCGGAAAAACATAGAAATATGCCATACTTATCCCAGTTAAAAATGTACAAATAAGACTTAAATACCAACAGTTCATAGCAAAAAACAAATGTTTAACATGAAGAAAATCAATTTATTTTTTATTCTGACTTTACTCTTGAGTATAGGGTCTTGCAGCATCGAGTCAGATATTATATTTAAAACTCCCGAACCTCCTGTAGAGCCAGAACCACCCGTGGATCCGGGAAAACCGGGAATTGTAATTGAGATTATAGAAGGGGTCGCAAATGTTATCGCACAATACGTTTATCAGGATCAAAGTGAATTTGTCCGGTGGGAAGACGGAGGAGTCACCTATATTGTATATAATGATAAAGGAGAGCCTGCTCCTTATGCAAAAGTCAAAGGTCTGCCCGCTATCGCAAACAAGGAATATGTGGCCGACTCGCAAGGTAAATTTATAGTTCCCAAAGAAGATCTTCCTGTTGGGGTTGACATGAAAGACAGATTTGGTGTTACTTCAGAAGTTACTTATGTAAACTCCAAAGGAGAAACCCTTACCGAGGAATCTGCTTACAATACCTATGTACCTCACAAGATGGATGTAAAAATTGAGATCATAAACACCCCACGTATCAATCAAAACTATACGTTAACAGATATTCAGGTATTCAGAAAAGTAGATCATACCTCCGGTTGGGAAGTGATACCGGGCTATTTAGGTGATCTGGAGCAGTGGGTCTACCTCTATGAATTGTCAGACCCCTCCGATGTGGAATCGTTTGATAAATCATCAAAAAAAATGGCCCAACAATTGGTTAATATCTCCATACAAAAAACGATATATGTGATCCGACCGACCAAACAATCCATCTATTACACCCCGGAGTATCAGGCACAGGCATTAGGACTTTGGGACGAACAAGATCATTATTTCAATATACAGCTCGATAGCTATTATGGCGAATCTCCTCATGCAAAAGCTTCTATCCAGCAGGCACCTATACAATTTTGTCCCTACATAAAAAATGTGACCTGCAAAGAGTATATGAGTCTGGGAAGCAACCGGGCTGCCGTATTCTCTATATGGGGAGAATTTATTACCGATGATTTTGACTATGACTTGATTTTTGAAGATGAATATGTACAGGAAGGATACTATTACAAACCTCAGATCATGGACAGAACCAAAGCAAATAATGATAAAATGCTTGAGATCTCTTTCTCAGAAGGTTCGGAAGGTTCTGCTGTGGATGTGGTCACCACCCTACTCGGAAGTGTGGATCAGCCTCATTTTGAAATACTGGACAGAGCCATATATACCGGATCGGCTATGAGAATTAGCTGTGTGAATTATATGTTCAGAAATACCGGAAAGATGTGTATGTTCACCGGTACTCCTGCTACCGGTTTCAAAATATCCACCGAAGGATACGATCCGGCGCGCTATACCGCACCAAGAATTGACATTAATTATTTACCATAATTTTATAAGATGAAGAAACTATCCATATTTCTGTTTTTTATAAGTTGCGCTTTTATCGTATCCGCACAAAACGATAAGAAGTTCTGGGAGTTTGGTGCAGGAGTAACATCTTATGGCTTCAACAGACTATCCATCAGACAAGTAGCAGACAATGCACTGGACGCTAAAGTAAAAACATTCTCACACGGTGGCAATCTGTATGTTGCCCGGGAGTTAAACGAACATTTCTATCTGGATTTTCAGGGTACCATCGGTGCATCCGAAGATATTTATAAAAACAAATCCAAAATGTTCTATAACTTAGGTGCAGGAGCTCAGTGGAGATTAGGAAAGTATTTCAAATCAACTACCATCGATCCTTATCTGAGAGGAGGGGTCAGCTATATGTATAAAGGATTTGGTACGTTCTATTCCGGTTCTTCCAAGGATCTGCAATGGTCTTATACCAACAAAAACAACAAATCAGGAAGTGACAAAAAGCATCTGGTACCGTTGTCCGTAGGTTTGGGATCCATGATGTGGCTTACCCCGAATTTTGGTTTTGGTGTGGAAGGCGGTTATATGGTAATGCCTTACAAAAATATAGCGAATTCGTATTACGGTACCCTCCGGCTGACAGCCCGAATCGGGCGGAAGCCCAAACCCACCCCTTGCCAGCCGGAATACATCATCGAAGAAAAGATTAAGATCGTCAGAGATACCATCGAAACCATTGTGTATGTTCCGGAAACCAAAGAATTGGGATATCTGGTAAGTAATATTAATTTTGACTTTGACGAAGACCTGCTCAAACCGGAATATCAGGAGACCATCCAGGCCATTACAGACCTGATGCTCCAGGATACTTCCAGGCATTATCTCATCACGGGATGTACAGATACCAGAGGTAGTCTGGAATACAACCAGAAGCTATCCGAACGAAGAGCCAGACAGATCGTAGATGCTCTGGTCAGAAATGGAGTTCCTGCTACGATGCTGAAATACAAAGGTGTGAGTAAGAAAATAGCTCATGCACCCTACGGTACACCTCATTATACCAGAGAGGGAGACCGGAAGGTTCTGATTGAAGTTATTTCCAATATGGATTATTGGAAATCTTTATAATCACACAGGATCGTCAGCGGTTTCAGATTCGTTTCACAAACGATAGGGCGGGAACAAGGAGATAAAAGACCTTGTTTCCGCCTTGCTGTATAATTCCTTTAAGAAGGATAGTTGTCGTTAAAGGTGTTTTATATGTCCTGTTTCATCCATTTCATTTCAGTTATAGACTACAATAAATGAGATGGAAGGAGAAAACCGGACGTATGACACACTTTGTTTTTACAAATAATTTCTTTTCTTTGTAAAAGCCTATTTACGTTTTGTTCATTTTGTTATTCTGAGACGCAAAGTATTGCGTCTCTACAAGTGAATCATTTTCAAAAGAAAATACAATCGGTGTAGAGACGCAATACCTTGCGTCTCAGAAAAAGGGAAGAAACAGGCAAAAAGAAGGCAGAAGAAATAGTGAAAAAGTTTGCC
>DALZBD010000507.1:0-3118 GCA_031977515.1 Bacteroides sp.
AGGCAAACATTTTCCTGCTGTTTCCCAGTTTGCTTTTTATGGCAAACCAGCTTGCCAGCGGGGAGGGCTGCGCGTAGAATCTGGCGTGCGGATAGCGTTGGATGATGAGTTGGTAAGCACTCTTCTCCATACCAAACAGAAAAACGATCTGTTCTCTCTTCAGTGTATTCCCAAGTATGATCTCGTTTTCCTGAGCGGGGTGATTGTGATGGAAAATGAGTTCTTTCTCTTCCGGTGTGTAGAAGTCGGCGGGTAAGGATGTATATCTGTTGCCTGCCGACAGGATATATACCCGCTTGTAAGGGTGGTTGAGGAATTCGTATTGTGTCAGTGCCTGCTTGAGGTTGGCTGTGAGGGAGAGAGAAGGGGCAGGAGTGTGCAGGAAATAGCTTGAACTATTCTCCTGTGTCGGAACGAATACAGAAAAAGAAAATCCATCCGTACAAAGACGGATGGATAATGTATATTGTTCCGATTTACTAAAATCAATATGACTGAATATGCTTTCGGGCATATAGACACAGATTATTCCCAGTTACCTGCGTTGTTGTTAGGAACATCCAGTGATCCGATCATCAGACCTGGGTATCTGTCAAGCTTGGTCTGAAGATCGATCAGGTTGATAACTTCCTGTTTGTCCAGACCATTCAGGTAATCTGTATAAGGAGTCTTCACTTCCAGCAGATAGATCGGAGCCCCTGATTTGGTCGTATCGCTTCTTGTAGCCATGCTGAACTGTTTGCCATTGGTGAAAGGCACATAGCGCATAGAGTCGGCATTGAAACCTTTGGGGAACAAGGTGTCGATAACAGCTACCCACATGGTATCACGCTTGAAGTTTTCCAGACCGTTCTTTCTTACTTCGTCCCATCTGCCGGTCTGTTTGGCTTTGTTGATGATGTTCATGGCTTTTCTTTCGGTCAGACCGTCTGCCAATTGCTGGTCAGTCAATACACCTTCTTTGGCAACAAAAGGAATCTTCTGGGTTTTAACAAAATCGATCAGTGTGTCAAAACTTGCAGTATATTGTTGTTGATGAAGATTACGATACTCCATTTGAGCTTTTCTGATATCGATCAGACGGTTGATGACAGCCTGGTCTCTCTCTCCTTTGGCTTTTTCAAAGTTTATTGGCCCCATGACACTTGTGTAGCAAATGTAAACCAGTAATAGTCCGCATGCAGCTAATAAAATATTAAATACTGTTTTCATGATAAATATGTTTTTTTTAGTTTAAATTCGTAGCGCAAAAATAATTAAATATCTCTATTTCCCGGCAGTTCGTACAACTTTTTCTCGTATAAAAATGATAAATAACTATTTAGAGCGCCAAATTAAAGAAAATTTTTCTTATCACCCAACTTTTGAGCAAGAAATAGCAATAAAATCTCTGACAGATTTCCTTCTCTCTACCAATAGTGAGCAGGTTTTTGTCCTGAAAGGATATGCAGGTACGGGTAAGACCTCACTGATCGGAGCATTGGTGAAAACGCTGCATGAAGTACAGCGTAAGTGTGTGCTTCTGGCACCTACAGGGCGTGCTGCGAAGGTGTTCTCGGCTTATTCGGGGTATGCTGCTTTCACGATCCATAAAAAGATCTACCGGCAACGATCTTTCACGGGTGAGTTGAGTAATTTCTCAATCAATGATAATTTGTATAAACATACTCTTTTCATTGTAGATGAAGCCTCCATGATCGCCAATGATGGAGGCGGGGGGAGTATGTTTGGCTCGGGCAGGTTGCTGGACGACCTGCTTCAGTTTGTCTATTCCGGTGAGGGATGTCGGCTGATGTTGCTGGGAGATACCGCTCAGCTTCCTCCCGTAGGAGAAGTGGAAAGCCCGGCACTTGACAAGGAAGTGCTGCGTGGCTACGGATTAGAGGTCATGGAAACGGAACTCACCCAGGTGGTACGTCAACTACAGGACTCCGGTATTTTGTGGAATGCCACCCAACTGCGCGATCATATAGCCGGACAGGACTTTTCCGCGTTGCCTAAAGTACGTGTCAGTGGCTTCCCGGATATTCATATAGTGCCCGGAGATGAACTGATCGAACGGATCAGCCAGAGCTACGACCATTCGGGAATGGGAGAGACCATTGTGATCTCACGCTCCAACAAACGTGCCAACCTGTACAACAAAGGGATACGCCAGTCTATCCTTTACCGCGAGGATGAGCTCAACGGCGGAGACAGGTTGATGGTAGCTAAGAATAATTATTTCTGGACACAGGGACACAAAGAAATGGAGTTTATTGCCAATGGGGAGATTGTGGAAGTGCGACGGATCCGAAGGATCCGGGAAATGTACGGTTTTCGCTTTGCAGAGGTTTTACTCTCTTTCCCGGATTACGACGATTGGGAACTGGAAACAACGATCCTGTTGGATACTCTGCATTCGGAAGCTCCCGCACTCTCCAGGGAAGAGAACGAGAGACTCTTTCATGCCGTCTGGGAAGACTATGCAGATGTGCCTCAGAAGCGTGAGCGGATGAAGAAATTGAAAAGTGACACCTGGTACAATGCTTTGCAGGTGAAATATGCGTATGCAATTACTTGTCATAAAGCCCAGGGCGGGCAATGGGAACACGTTTTCATTGACCAGGGATATATACCGGAAGATCAATTGACCCCTGACTATTTCCGTTGGTTGTATACAGCTTTTACCCGGGCTACGTCGACACTTTATCTGGTCAATTATCCGAAGGATCAGTGGGAATAAAGGAATTTACGATATACGGATTCTATGAACCAATGGTCAACGAAGTCAATTACGATTGAAGTAACTTTTCCGGATCATACGCTCTCTATATAACCCGGTGTTTTTTATATTTACTTGTAGAGACGCAATACTTTGCGTCTCAGCATATCAAGATGTTTTAATTGTATCTTCTTTCTTGTCTTTTCATTTGAGGGGGACTGTTCTGGGATGTAGGGTGTTGTGGGGATGCAAGATATTTCTGGGGACACAAGGTGTTCTGGGGTGCAAGGGGCCTGAGACGCAAAGTATTGCGTCTCTACAAGTTAATGGAGAACCGGTTAATGAAGAACCAATTCCGTAGAAAGAAATATAAAAAAACTCCGGAACTTTTCTGTTGAAGAAAGTTCCGGAGTT
>DALZBD010000508.1:0-3117 GCA_031977515.1 Bacteroides sp.
GTACCATTACAGGAACATAGCACCCCTATGGGGCGCATCTATGTGGGCATCTATGTTGTCCCCGCGCTTCCGCACGGGGCTACAAACAGACAACCCCTACGGGGCTGCCAATCCTTAACCTGACGGCTATGCCCTTTGGGCTTTGGGCGAAATCAATCGGTTACATTTGATAACTTTACAAAAGTCAGAGGACACTTTTGATCTACTCTCCATCTTTTACGTCTCCGTATTTATATTTTGAGATTTACGTCTCAAAAGTTGTCTTTGAAAAGACAGCAAAAAAAGAAAACTGAAGAAAGAAAAAATAACCCTCACAAACACACCTTGCATGAAAGCATTAGACATACTATATTCCTGGAAAACCACACTTATACTTTTGCTCCTGTATGGAACAGGACTGGCATCTGCTACCTTCGTCGAGAACGCATATTCTACAGAAACCGCCAGAGATCTGATCTATAACAACTACCTGTTTTATATGCTACAGGGCCTGCTCGTACTCAATTTTATCGGTATAGCGCGCCGCAGCATGCTCCGCAGGAAAAAGCGTTATACAGTGTTGTTCCTTCACATAGCATTCATTTTTATCCTGATAGGGGCATTCATCACCCGTCAGACCGGAGTAGAAGGCGTTGTACACATTCGTGAAGGCGAATCCGCCTCTTTCATGCAAACCCATACCGGCAGGGTGGCACTGCCTTTCTCTATCAGGCTCGAAGCATTCAGGCTCGTTCGCTATCCGGGTTCTCAAAGTCCCTCTTCATTCGAGAGTGATCTTGTACTGGTAAGTAACGGTGTAGAGCGTCCTGAACTTATTTATATGAATAAGGTCCTGTACGAACAGGGATACCGGATCTATCAATCTTCCTATGACGCCGACGAACAAGGCACAATATTGACAGTGAATAAAGATTTCTGGGGTACGACGGTAACATACGCCGGATATTTTATGCTATTTGCAGCGATGATTGGTTTGTTTTTCGATCGTGGGTCACGCTTCCGGCAGTTGAATAAGAAACTGCGGATGCTGGCACCGCTCTTCTTTTGCCTGCTTATTTCCTATCCACTCCCGGCACAGGAAAATACAGAAAAGAACCTGAGGCAAAATACCATACCCCCGGAACTTGCCCGGAAGTGGGGACGCCTGGTCGTACAATGTCCCACAGGAAGAATAGAACCCGTCAATACCTACAGTTCCAAATTGCTTCGCAAGGTCTATGGCTCCGATCGTTTTCATGGACTGTCGTCCGAACAGGTGGTCCAGGGCTTTATCATGAATCCCGGGTATTGGGGCAATGTACTTCTCATTCGTCAGAAAAACAAAGAATTGGCCAACGAACTATCCTTGCCCGGAGAGTATATCAGTTTTTATGATCTGTTCCATTCCGATGGTACGTATAAGCTTGCCCGTAGGGTAGAAGAGGTCTATACAAAACCTCCTGCCGTGCGGTCAAAAAAAGATAAAGACCTGTTGAAACTGGATGAAAGGGTAAATATACTCTATGCCCTCCAGCAGGGTACTCTGTTTGCCTTATTTCCACTTCCCGGAGACGACTCCGCCAGGTGGTACTCGTATGGCGACGAACTGGATCTGTTCACAGGCAGAGATTCACTTTTTGTAAGCTCAACCATGCCATGGTATATATATGAGTCTTACCAGGCATTGAGTACCAACGAATGGCAGGAAGCCTCCGGCATCATAGACATGATCAGCATATTCCAGAGAAAGCAATCAACAGTCGTTCTTCCTTCCGACACACAAATAAGCTGGGAACTATTCTACAACAGATCCCGCATATTCTTCTGGTCTGCTATCGCATACGTAATGTTGGGACTCGCCCTGCTTACCTTCTCACTGATCCGGTTGTTACAGGGTAAATCCATGTCACGGTTGGCTGTGATACTCATTATCCTACCCATTTGCCTGGTTTTTATTGGCCATAGTGCAGGCATTGGCATACGTTGGTATATTTCCGGTCAGGCACCCTGGTCCAACGCATACGAATCCATGATATATGTCTCCTGGTCTGCCGCCCTGGTCGGATTATTTTTTTCCCGCAGGTCGATCCTGACGTTGGCCCTGGCCTCATTTCTGGCAGGGATCATCTTGTTTGTGGCCAATCTGAACGGGATGGATCCGGAAATAACCCCGCTGGTACCGGTTCTGAAATCCTACTGGCTCATGATCCATGTGGCTGTGATCACAGCCAGTTACGGCTTCTTCGGTGTGAGTTTTCTATTAGGAGTGATCTCCCTGATGATGATGGCCCTGAAGCGAAAAAGTGCCCTGTTGCATCAGAAAATAAAAGAGTTGCGCATCATCAACGAAATGTCTCTGATTATAGGGCTTTGCCTGCTATCGGCCGGTACATTCCTCGGTGCCATCTGGGCCAATGAATCCTGGGGACGCTATTGGGGATGGGACCCCAAAGAGACATGGGCGTTAATAACGATGGTGGTCTACGCACTCATCCTGCATGCCCGTTTTGTACCCTCCCTGCGGTCGGATTACGCTTTCAGCGTGATGTCTGTATATGGATTGACTTCGGTACTGATGACCTATTTTGGCGTAAATTATTATCTGACAGGTCTTCACTCCTACGGAGGCGGTGATCTTCCCGCGGGGCTGAATATGGTATATATAATCTATACACTGCTCACTCTTCTAACGATCTATGCCGGATATATTCATAGGAAAAAGGTAGAGCCTGTTTAAGTTTTGCTTGTTCCTTTATGGAGATGCAACTCTGCCACTCTGCGTATAAGCTGTTTGTGCTCTTTTGAAGGCGATGGCAACGGGCTGTAGAGACGCATAGTCGCGTCTGAAAAAGGGAGGAAACAGACAAAAAGAAGGTTGAATAAAGAGCGGAGAAGGTCGAAAATAAATAATTCGTGGAAAATCTCAACAGTTACTTATAGAAATTCGGGAGTAATTTTGTATACTTGTAGTGGATACAAATGAAACACAGACTCTGAATGAAAAAAATGCTTTTTCTCCTGTTGGGCCTATCACTTTGCCTGTCGGTCTGCTATGCCCAACAACACGATAACTACTATTATTCTACGATTGATCTGAAAAATGGATTGTCGCAAATATCCGTCCTTAAAATATTACAG
>DALZBD010000509.1:0-3114 GCA_031977515.1 Bacteroides sp.
GGGTAGGTGATAAACTTCCGATAGCCCGAACGGATCATGATCACCGTGTCGATACCGATACGTTTCATGTGTTGAAAATCCAGATCCCACTCCTTCTCTCCCCAGTTCTGGTGAGGAATGTCGTGCGTGATCTCATCCAGAAAAGTACCTGTAATGCGCATTCCGTTGTCTTTCGGAACGATCAGTTTGCTCTGCAGTCCCGTTTGCGGAGTAGCTGCTTCAAGTACCTCTTCTCTATTCTCTCCGGCATTCAACAGAGAAGGGGCTATCCATGCTCCGGCTCCGGCCAATGCTGCTTTTTTGAGAAAGTCTCTTCGGTTGTTTGTATTCATGGTATTTTCGTGACTGGTTAAATAATTATATAGTAACCTATTGAATAAATTTTCCTGTAATGTCTACCGATACCCGATTGAAAGGGTCTATCACCTGATCCAGTAACAGTGCCATCTCACCGCGTGTTACTTTTTTGTTCAGGTCAAACGCTTCCCATCCGTATTGCTGCCAGAGTTGCTGCACTTCATCAGCAGAGATCTCTTTCTTCTCTGCTCCTGTCTGTGCGGCAAGTTTGTTGATCCATGCCAGCGCCTCTTTCACGGTAACGTTGCCTGCTTTTTTATCCCACAATCCCATAGTTCCAGGATACAGTTCCTCGATCCCTTCGAGTTCAGTAATCAGTAACGGATCGTTGGCACGCAACCACGTTTCGTTTTCCCAATCCACATTCTTGCCTACACCTTTCAGAATACCTGTTGACCCGATACGCTGATAAGGTTTGAACAAAGGAGACTCCACTTCCACATCCAGATAAGGAAGCAAATAGCCTTTTGCATCCAATATAGCATTTTGTACATCACGCACAGCAACCTCTCTCACCTCTTTGCCTTCTTTGACCGCAAGAGCAGCCAGTGCTCCGGCAGCCTGTCCAATCTGAAGAACCACAGGTTGCAGACGGGTACATCCGTTGATGATGTTGGATACGGAAATTGATTTCTCAGCAACGATCAGTCCGTCTGTCTGCTTCGGAATCAATGCACCGAGAGGCAATGAATAGGAGGGCACGGGATGGAAATAGAGATCGGGAAGATCTTCGTATCCCTGATAGCGTGTATGGTGATGATCCACCGGATAGTCTCCTACAGCGATACCAGTCCTGTAAAGCTTCTCCGGCTGGTTGTAAGGATCAGACACATGATTCAGTGTAAAGCGTACGGTTCCATGGATACGGCGCGACTCCCGGTGATAAGGAATAAGCGGCAACAGATCCTCTGTCGGATATTCGTCATCTGCCAGGCCAAGTGTGTTGTATCCCAATTCGTTCTGAATGAAATAGAGGAAGCACATGGTATAGTGTTTGGCTTTTTCCAGGGCCTCAGCACGTTCTTCCCGGCTCATTTCCACCAGATTCACGTAATAGTCATTACCTTCTATAGGCCAGTTGATCATGTATTTATCATTGGGCAGCTTTCCATAAGTGATCATCTCTTCCTGAGACCACACACGGTCCGGCTCTTTAGGGGTGATGCACCACTGGTTGGCACAGGCACAAGCAAATTCCTCCGCCTCATAACCTTTCGGACGGGGAATCGTCACATCTTTGCCATAATCCTTCAATACTGCAACGTAGGTAATGTCCTGTACAATATTGTTGGCCTTTTTCGGAGCGATGTCTTCTCCCGTATCGTAACGGCTTTCCATGCCCACATCATAAGTGACGCCACAGGCTTTGGCTACATCGCCCAGTTCGGTAGCATCAATCAGCACAGCAGCTTCTACCTGACGCTGCGTACCGTTCTTATCCTCTATAAGTGCTACCCATACTTCACCTTTCTTCTCTACCTGGCGCAGGATACTTTCTTTCCAGATCGTCAGGTCTTTCTCGGCTGTCGCCATCTCGTGAAATATACGATTTCCCACGGACGGTTCGAAAAGTACGTTGCTCACCCACCCCGTGATCAGGGCTTCGGTGCCGCCGTAATGTTGTGTGAGTCTGTCTTTGAATTCTCCCCATAGTCCGCCGGGCAGTTTGTAGTTACCGTCCACCGCGCTCACTCCGGCCGAGGTAAGCATACCACCCAGCCAGGAGGTTTCTTCCACGATCAGTGTCTGTACTCCCATGCGGGCAGACTGGAGTCCGGCAGTCATACCGCTGGCTCCTCCGCCGATGATCAGTACATCTACTTTATGAGTTTCCGTTTGTGTGCAGGAAACCGCGGCAAAAAGAAAGAGAAATAAGATTGTGTTTGCAAGTAAGTTTTTCATGTTAGACCGAATAATTAAAAGAGTTTTTCATAAATACCCGGAGGCAAATATACAACTATTTATTAAATATCCAATAAATAATAAAATATTTTATTTACTACCTCACTTTTAACACAATTGTTCCACTAAACAAATAAATGTTATTAAAAATACAAGAATATCTATACAGACAGGACTTTCTGTGGACCTTCGTCCCTGAAAAAAGTTGATTAAAGACAGGTTAAAACTTATATTCAATCTACTCGAAAGCCTGAGAAAACAAAATAAAACCGTCATTAACGGATAAATACTAAATTTATTAAGTATATTTGTCCCTATCAACAAAAAAACTCGTTTATGCACCAGCAATTCCTGAAAGAAATAGAGATGGGCTCCAAGAATGCCCTGGTCAAGAAAAGGATAATCACACATTATATACATAATGGTAGTTCTACGATCACCGATCTCTCTAAAGAGCTCGACCTGAGTGTACCTACCGTCACCAAGCTGATCGGTGAGATGTGTGAAGACGGGTACATCAACGACTATGGCAAACTGGAGACCAGCGGCGGAAGACACCCGAATCTGTACGGACTGAATCCGGAGTCGGGCTATTTCATCGGAGTGGATATCAAACGATTTTCGGTGAACATCGGACTGATCAATTTTAAAGGAGACATGATGGAGTTGAAAATGAATATCCCCTATCAATTCAACAATTCGATAGAAGGCATGAATGAACTCTGCAAGTTGATCCTGAATTTCATCAAAAAGCTAACGATCAACAAAGAGAAGATCCTGAATATAAATATGAATGTCTCGGGGCGGGTGAATCCCGATTCAGGATTCAGTTTCAGTCACTTCAATTTCGAAGAG
>DALZBD010000510.1:0-3107 GCA_031977515.1 Bacteroides sp.
TATAAGAAAGGAATAAAAGAAATAAGCGTAAGGAATATTAAAATCAATAAACATCGTATGCAAACAAGACATACAGATACAAAAAATCTTCCTCTGCATTCCTAAAATTTCAGGAATGCAGAGGAAGATCCGTTTGATACGATATCTTTTTTTTTCCGATCAGAAAGGCAATGGGCCGTCACTACCTACCCCGCCGAAAGCATTGTCTGTATGTTGTGGATAGGGCACTGCCGGTGGTGGAGTGTCTGTTGCCGAAGCATTGATACGAGACCCGAGCATAGTATCAGGTGGAGGGATGATCCTGTCGTCATCCGGATTCTGGAACCGGGCAAACTCCCCTTTAAATCTCAGCAATACATCTCCCGTAGCACCGTTACGATGCTTGGCAATAATAATTTCCGCCATACCACGAAGATCATTCCCTTTATCATCCTGATAGATCTTATAGTATTCCGGGCGGTGAATGAAACACACCATATCGGCATCCTGCTCAATGGCTCCCGACTCACGAAGGTCGCTCAACTGAGGACGTTTGCCTTCGATTCCTTCACGGCTTTCCACACCACGATTCAACTGAGAAAGAGCAATAATAGGAATATTCAATTCCTTTGCCAACCCTTTCAGCGAACGAGAAATAGTACTTACCTCTTCCTGGCGACTACCATACGACATACCACTTGCATTCATCAACTGCAAATAGTCGATAATGATGATCCTCACTCCATGTTCGCGCACCAACCGACGTGCCTTGGTACGCAATTCAAATACGGAGAGAGAAGGTGTATCGTCTACATACAGAGGTGCATCGATCAGGTCTTTCAGTTTATAATCAAGTTGCTGCCATTCGTAAGGTGCAAGCTGTCCGCTCTTTATCTTCTCACCAGGTATTTCGCAGACATTTACGATCAGACGATTGACCAGCTGTACGTTGCTCATCTCAAGCGAGAACAAAGCTACCGGATGTTTAAAACCGACTGCAATGTTACGGGCCATAGAAAGTACGAATGCTGTTTTTCCCATCGCCGGACGGGCAGCAATGATGATAAGGTCCGAATTCTGCCAGCCGGATGTCATTTTATCCAATCCGGCAAAACCACTTTCCAGCCCACTGAGACCATCCGTACGTGCCGCAGCTTTTTGAAGAAGCTCGTATGCTTCCGAGATCACAGGATTGATCTGCGTATAATCCTTCTTCATATTTTGCTGAGAGATCTCGAAAAGCTTTCCTTCTGCCTCCTGCATCAGATCATCTACATCCAGTGTCTCATCGAAAGCTTTGGTCTGTATGCCACTGGTGAAACTAATCAGCTCACGTGCCAGGTATTTCTGCGCAATGATACGTGCGTGATATTCTATATGCGCGGAAGAAGCCACTTTACTGCTCAACTGAGTGATATAGAAAGGCCCTCCCACTTCTTCGAGGTCTCCCCTTTTGGCCAGTTGTTCTTTGACAGTAAGTATATCTACAGGTTTCTGGTTCACGGCCAGATCCGTGATTGCAGCATAGATCAACTGATGCCGGCGTTCATAAAATGATTCGGGACGCAGGATCTCACTCACCAGCGAGTAAGCATCTTTTTCTATCATCAAAGCTCCCAACACAGCCTCTTCCAGTTCCGGGGCCTGCGGTTGGAGACGTCCGTAGTCATTTATGGGCGCTGGTACCTTGCTTCGGGTACTACGCGAAGTTCGTTTTTGTTCTGCCATTTCTTCGATTTTAATAAGTGGGACGAAAAGACGGAGGGACGACCGTTCTCTTACGCTGCAGTGTACAAAGATACGGCCGAAATACAAAACTTCGACAGGTTTGCTGAATTATTTATTAACTTTGCATCAACAGGTATATCAACAATATTCCTAAGAATTTAATTCATAGAAAGTTTAATCAACCTCTAAGCTCATGATTGTTTTTCCAAATGCAAAAATCAACCTGGGACTTCATGTAACCGGGAAACGCCCTGACGGTTATCATAACCTGGAAACTATATTTTATCCGGTACCTATTCAGGATGCACTGGAAATTGTTGTACGTACAGATACAGGAAACAAATGGCAATTGTATACCTATGGAACAGAGATTGCCGGCAATCCGGAAGAGAATCTTGTAGTCAAAGCCTATAACCTCCTCGACCAGTCATTTGATCTTCCACCCGTAGATATCCACCTCTATAAACATATCCCTTCCGGCGCCGGGCTCGGAGGTGGATCTGCCGACGCTTCCTTCATGATCCGTCTGCTGAATACCCGCTTTGATCTGGGACTAAGCAAAATGGATATGGAAGAATATGCATCCACATTGGGAGCGGATTGTGCCTTTTTCATCAGCAACTCCCCTACCCTGGCCACAGGTATAGGCAATAAATTCTCTCCCCTGTCTCTCTCTCTGAAAGGATATGGTATCTGCATCATCAAACCTGATGTATTCGTTTCTACACGGGAGGCTTTTGCATTGATTCGCCCCCATCGTGCTGCCCATGCATTGACAGAGATCATTTCCCGACCGGTAGAAGAATGGAAAGAATACCTGATCAATGATTTTGAAGAAAGTGTATTTCCACAATATCCAGAAATCGCCACCATCAAAGAAAAACTCTATCAGACAGGCGCCTTGTATGCTTCTATGTCCGGCTCCGGTTCATCGGTTTTTGGTATTTTCAGACCAGACATCCCTGTTCCCTGTTTCTCAGAAAAAGGAACATTCTGCTTCACAGGAGTTTTATCCTGACAGAGTCCAGCCTATCCAATAACCAAAAAGTACTCTGATGGGACTGTCATCCTGCAACGATACAAAAAAGTTTTCCTCTTTCCTGTATTTTTATCCTATAAGAAAACAGTTCATTCCCAGCGACAAAGCCTGTAAGGTTACTTTTTAAAGAAAAAAATCTTCCTGAAAGTATTGCATATCCGGAATAAAGTCATACCTTTGCAACCGCAATCAAGAGAGATTCAAACAACAATAAAATATTGGTCTGGTAGTTCAGTTGGTTAGAATACCTGCCTGTCACGCAGGGGGTCGCGAGTTCGAGTCTCGTCCAGACCGCCAATAATTATTCAAAAACACAGCAAAGCACTGAAAACTAAGGTTTTCGGTGCTTTTTTTATATACC
>DALZBD010000511.1:0-3082 GCA_031977515.1 Bacteroides sp.
CGTGATTATAGGGTATGATCCCCGAATAGAGGCCGGGTACAAAAGCCGACTTTATCCGTCCGGGAAACACCTCAGGGAGACTGTCGTCAAAATCCAGGGTATTCTCAGTCTGCTCTATCGGAGAGCTACCTGTCTGTCCCATGTTGATACTTTTGACAGCATCCGGATTGAGTCTGATCTCTCCTTCCGTCTGTAGTAGTTCCTGCAAACGGATAGAGTCCTGACGAGTCCACTGGGCGTGGAGAGCCACTGTACATACAGACAGCATGATCCCCAAAAACAATCTTTTTACCATTCAATCTTTTTTTACCTCTTTTACCACCACCGATATCCGCTTCCGCAGAGAGGGTCATTCAGGCAGGGTGATAATGTCCATTCCGTATGAGGGTAGTTCATGTGCTCCCACCAGAGACGATATCGTTCAGCTGCTTGCAATACATCCTGATCCGACAGGAAATAGATCCCTTCGTAACTTTCCGCGTTGGCGTATACCATCCTGGTCCCCAGCGAGGCATACATTCCGATACGAAGGCTCTCAATGATCCACATGATACACTCTCCTAATCTCGTTTTTCCCTCGTAATAAGAGGTGATCGGGGGCAATGGAAAAGAAGAGATGAGCGTGAGATCATCTACATACTGCAACAGTTCCGGAATATGCTCCGCGGTGAAACAGGGTACCTCCACAAATCCTTCCGGGCTTTGCGTATTGTAGGTTCCAGCTTTCAGTTGTTTGACAAACAGTCTTACATCCGGATCGTGATAATCCAGCACCTCTTCCGAGCATCCGACACACAGACTTGCCAGAGCTACTAACAGTATAAAACAGCTTTTTTTCATTTTACTTGTTTTTTCTGTTTCACTCAATAAGTCATACGTACCCCGCAAAGCAGGTTGAAATTAGTGGGCCGTTCGTTCCGGATGGTTTGCGTCTGAGAATCCGTCCGGAAATGATGAGAGATTCCCGGTTCTACAAAAAACGCCAGTTTGTCATTCAACTGGTAACGGGCTCCTATGCCTCCTGTGACAGCCAGCTGTATCGGCTCGGCCTGAAAACCATTGTCAGGAGCTCCGGCGATACACTTGTCTACAACACCTCCGACAGTGGCGTACAATTCCATTTTTTTGTTTTGCAGGAAGGTATAGTTCATCTTTACCGGTATTCCGATATAGTGCAACGTTTCTTCCGAGTGCAACAAAGAATAACGAACTCCTGCTTCTACCGCCAGACGATCTGTGAGGTGTTTACCTGCTGTTATATCAACAACCAATGGCATTTTATGTTTTCCGTGACTGGCCGGAAGTGCAGTTCCCAGGGCGGTTTGCAGGCTCCAGGGGTGTTTTTGTGAGGATACGGTCGAAGCAGAAGTGTCCTTTTCTGTGGTATTCCTGTCAGAATCCTGATATCCGGAAGATTGTGTGTAGTAAGAGGCTTCTCCGTCGCGATAATAATCGGACACTCCCTCGTGAGAAGAGGTAGATGTCGAAAATGTGATGGACATGGAAAAAGAGATGGAAACTGTGTCTTCCTCTGTCGGGAATATATCGGAAGCCGGAGTGGGTTTCTGAGGAGCAGCAACTACAGCCGCAACAGGAGGTGGCAAGGGAGGCAACTCTATATTCACGGCATCTCCTTTGGGAGTGCCTGTGACACTGTGAGTGACCTCTACCTGTGAAAAAGCATCCACAATCTCCTGTTTGGAGGAGAGAAACCAGAAAGCTGCGGATGAGGCTGTCAGTACAAGAAGTACCGATGCCGTTGAGGCTACTCTGGTAAACCACATCCTCCGCTGGCGTACAACCTGTGGGATCTCTCTCTCCAGTTCTCCCCAGAGGTCCCGTGCCACAGGCATTTCGTATTCTTCCAGCCCGTTGCGAAACAGATTGTCGAGTTCATTATATTCTTTCTTCATGGCTGATATATTCTTTTATTCTTTTTGCTAATAAATACCGGGCCCTGTGCAACTGCGAAGCAGAGGAATGCTCTTTGATCCGGATCAGATCCGCGATTTCACGGTGCGACCTTCCTTCAAAAACGTACAGGTTGAAGACCGTACGGCATCCGTCGGGAAGTTCGGATACAAACTTCATCAATTGTTCTTCACTGATCTGCGACGTTGTCTCTTCCTGTGAGAATTCCGCAGGTTCCGGAATTTCTTCTTCATAGGAGATGATTCGTTCGATCCGTTTCTGTCGGCGCAGGTAATCCAACGCTTGTGTCACCATCACCCGGGTGATCCAGGTAGAGAGAGATGACTCTCCGCGAAACGAAAAACGTGTAAAGATCTTGATAAAACCATCGTGAAGAACGTCGTGCGCCGCGTCCATATCCCCTGTATACCGATAACACACAGCCAACATCTTTGCGGAATAGAGCGTATAGAGCTTCTTTCGGGCCATGTCTTCACCTGCCCGGCAACCTCTTATCAATTCAAGCTCATTTTCCAATGTAAAGATTGCGTTTTATCTGACGTTTACCACCGATGTTTGTCTCTTAGACGGATGGAATAAAAGAATACTGCAAAGTTAAGTGCAAAAGAAAGTTAATGCCAGAAATTGTTTTAAATCTATTCGTTTTTTGAGACGCAAATATGCGTCTCTACATGGTTTGTGTTTTCTTCTGAATGCGATTTTCTATGTAGAGACGCATATTTGCGTCTCAAAAACTCAATTCAGACTTTCGATGAGTTCGTCTGTCTCCTCCAGAAACGCCCTGCCTGCCAACAGAATACCACCCAGCCTGCTGGGACCTGCGATCAGAAAATTGCGCATCGGATCGTGTTTCCAATAGATGTCCCAGGCCTCCCGGGAGAATCCCCCATGCATGATCTCTGCTGTTTCCGTATCGGCATGTATGGTCAGAGATTGTACGAATTGCCTTTTTTCTGCATAATAATCTGTACGTATATACCCGAAGTCTTCATAAGATGCATAGATTCCCAATAGTTTGACCAGAAAATCTTTGTCTCCTATCTCCTGTATCAGGCCCGAACTTTTGAGGGCATCCATCGCATCTTTCCTTACTGTCGGGTTATAATAAAGAAAGGGACAATAATGGTATTTCTGGAAAGTATCTTCCGGT
>DALZBD010000512.1:0-3080 GCA_031977515.1 Bacteroides sp.
TCTTTTACGAGGCGCAAAGTCTTTTAGACGGAAATATGAAAATGGAGCAAAAGAAGACAGAATCCACGGCAACCCTCAATCAACATCCTGATAGTTGCTACGGATATATCCCTCAATCCGAAAGACAAACTCACAAAACAAGACCATGTAATCAATCAAATAAACTCCACAACTATGATACGAAAATTTGAAACTGATATTTCATATAATGTTCCTGCTCTTTTTATACGTACCAACAGAGTAGTGAAGTATATACCTTTCGAACACATTCTTTATCTGAAAGCCGAAGGTAGTTATACCACGGTGGTCGTATGTGACCACGAAAAGGAGTATCTATCCTCCCTGACATTGGGACAGATAGAGAAAAAGATGAAATGCCCCTTCATCCCCAGAGTACACCGTTCGTACATGGTGAACATCAAGCAGATCTCCGGTATGGTAGGCAATGCGGTCAGAATCGGAAAATATATCATACCTATCGGACGAACCTACCGTCACGTATTGGATCATTTTGTTATCATATAATTTCGATTCGTGCACTCACACGATTGACATTTGTTGAAATAAAAAAAGCAATATCCGCCTGTCCTCTGCCCAGGACCTACGGATACCGCTTCATAAACCTCATACTATTTTCAGATCTTTTGTTTTATCGTCCATAGCGGGTTTTATCCGGACTATCTGCCGATAGCATATCGATTCTTGTTATTATTGATAAGTTTATATTGTTCTGATTCATTTTTTGAATGATTCCAGCCTGAGAGTTTATCTACCCTGCCCTTTTTGTTCTTATTTTCTACTTTAGCTCCGGCGTTATCTATGATCTTATTTTCTGACACAAACATACTATTCAATAGTGGCTGCAATGTCCCTTTTTTGTAAAATTTTGTCTCACATTTGTAACGTGGTGATATTCAGAATGGACTTTGGCTATAAAATACGCTGTGGTATTTTATCGATCGGAAAGGAAAAATTATTCTGAGAGGAAAGGCAATGTCTTTATTGCCAAAGATAGCAAATCTACTTTAAAATTTCATTGGGAAAATACCTTTCCTGTATCTTCCAGCATCCCTACAGAGATGCTTTCAGTAAAAGACAGGTAGTTAGCAAATAAAGCACCTGTCCTTTACTGGTAAAACACAGGTGTTGTATTTCTGGAGACCCGGGTGTCCACCCTATGGAGACCCGGATGTCCAATAGGTGGAGACCCGGGTCTCCAGAAGTAAAGAACAGGTCGTTTGCAAGGAGAAGACAAGTCCCTTGCTTGTAAAGGACAGGTAAGCAGTCTTGTAT
Source organism: Bacteroides sp. (assembly GCA_031977515.1). Classification (GTDB taxonomy): domain Bacteria; phylum Bacteroidota; class Bacteroidia; order Bacteroidales; family Bacteroidaceae; genus Bacteroides. The sequence continues at coordinate 1,294 of DALZBD010000512.1, forward strand.
ATCTTTTATCCTCTCAGTCTCTCTGGTATTTTATCTTCTCTGCTACTTCTGCAATTATAAATAGTGGTAATGACAATAGCCTTATTCATAACTCACTTGACTATTTCCTGATACTGAATTCACAACCACAATAAAGCTGGTTATAGAAATTATTTTCCTTTAATAAAATACTGCGGCGTTCGGTCAATCCCCCTTTCTTCCAGTCTTTTTCCCAGAACTGGACACCATCTACCAACGATACGGCCCGGTGACCTGCTTCCCGGATTTGTGCGAAACTTTTCCAGCGGGAACCAGCAAGCGTGGTAGTTATGGTAGAGAAACCTCTTTTTGCTGCCAGCTTTGCCGTGGCCTCCAATCTCATTTTAAAACATTCCAGACATCGCTGTCCTCTTTCGGGCTGATCTTCCCATCCGCAGATTCCTTCCCGCCAGGAAGCATGGTCGTAATCTCCATCGATAAACTCTATACCTTGTGATGTGGCATACCGGATGCACTCTTCCTTGCGTATCAGATATTCTTCCTGGGGATAGATATTGGGGTTGAAGAAAAACAACGCAAAGGATATCTCGTTGTTCAGCATCCATTCAATAATAGGTGCCGAACAAGGGGCGCAGCAACAATGAAGTAATACTTTTTCCAAAACTGTACTTTTTTACATTCAATTTTTGGTATATATACGGATTATCTGTGTACAAAGATACAATTTTCAGAGGAAGTTGTTTCGATGATGCAAGTGAGAATGTAATGATGCAATATGTCGTAGATCGGTGAAATCAATACATCAGTCAACAAATAGCCCCACTCCGAAAGGTTTCGGGCGGGGCTGTTCGTTTTGCCGATCGCTTTATTTATTTGCTGTAACCTGCCTTCACAAAAGGAGCCTTCAACAAATAATCTATACTGGTCCGGATACTTTCCATGATCGGGCCACTGTATCTTTCGACTTCCACAATGATGTGTTTGACACCTGCTGTCTGTGCATTCGCGAAGATAGCATCAAAACCCACCATACCACTTTGTCCGATCTCGCGGTGGTCTTTGATATGTAAAACAGTGAATCTGCCCGGATATTTATTGAAATAATCCACAGGACTGTTTTTTCCGATCACTACCCAGTATACATCCATCTCAAAGAATACAAGTTCGGGGTCTGTGTTTTCGAGCATATAATCCAGCATCACGACCTGGTCTTCCACCTTCTGGAATTCATGAGCATGATTGTGATATCCATATTTCAGACCATTGGCTTTGCATCTTCTGCCGACCTCGTTGTAATACTCACAATAGGTCTTCAGATCTTTCACGGTGGCAGGAACGTCCATCCAGGGGGTAACGACATACGTCATACCGGCCGCTTTGTGTGCAGCAATGCATTCGTCCCACCATTTCAGCGATTCGGTAAAATCTCCGGATGCCAGTTCCTGTGCTGTCAGTTGTTTGGTACAATGGGAAGAGAGCACTTGCATACCTGCCGCTTCCACATCTTTTCTGAATTCCTCCGGAGTACGGCCGTAAAATTTCCCATTGCCGTAACTGGCAGCTTCCACACCCGTATATCCCATCTGAGACAACTCTTTCAGAATGGACTTATAGTCGTTGTCGGCTTTACCGATCAGGTCCCTTGCAGAGTAAAGCTGTATGGCTATCTCTTTTTTTTGCGCCAGCAACGCGCCGGGGACAATTATCATACAGGCAAGCAGAGCTATACCTAACAGTTTTATTTTCATGGTGTCTCTATTTAATATAAGGTTTCAGGATCTCTATGAAAGAAAAATCCTCCTTTCATA
>DALZBD010000513.1:0-3067 GCA_031977515.1 Bacteroides sp.
CAATATAGTTGGCACCGATCTCGATGATCTTATCTACCAGTTGGAAAGGATACCGGTGTGGGAGCAATTCGCGGATACGGTTCACATCCATTATCGGTTCTCTGGTACAGTCGTAAACAGGTGCCTGTATCTCATGCAGGCGGATCTCTTTACGCATCTGGCGTGCAAATTTGTTATTGATCGTATGTCCCGGACGGGTAGCGATGATCCTGCCTTTGATGGGTTTGCCTATCAGAGCCAGATCGCCGATCACATCCAGCAGTTTGTGACGGGCACATTCATTGGGCCATACCAATGGCTTGTGGTTGATATATCCCAACTGCTCCGCGTCCATGTGGGGTACACCCATCACGTCGGCGAGTTTGTCGTAATTTTCCTGAGACATTTTACGTTCGTAAATAACGATTGCATTGTCCAGGTCTCCTCCTTTGATCAGGCCGGCCTGCAACAGCGGTTCGATCTCACGCACAAATACGAAAGTACGGCTATCTGCGATTTCCGTAGCAAAACTGGACATATCTTCCAGTGTCGCGAATTGATTGGGAATGATCTGTGAATCGTAAGAAACCAGCACATTCAGACTGAAATTCTCATCCGGTAGCACAATAATAGAGGAGCCTGTCTCTTCGTCGCGGAATTCTATCTTGGATTTGATGATATAGAAATCCTTCACTGCACTTTGTTCGACAGTTCCTACCCGTTCGATCTCCTGTGTATAGTATTTTGCACTACCATCCAGGATGGGGAATTCGGGGCCATCTACCTGTATCAGACAGTTGTCTATACCCAGGGCATAGAGTGCTGCCATCCCATGTTCTATTGTACTTACACGAGCATCATTTTTAGACAATACCGTACCGCGTGTGGTTTCCACCACATTGTCGGCAACCGCATCGATGATCGGTTGTCCTTCCAGGTCTGTACGTTGTATCTTATATCCGTGATTATCCGGGGCGGGGTTGAAAGTAATAGTCAGGTCGAGCCCGGTATGAAGCCCTTTTCCACTGAGGGAAAAGCTATCTTTCAGGGTCTTTTGTTTCAACATTGGCTATTTGTTATTTAAAAGTTGTTGTTTCAATTCATTGATCTCTTTGCGCAGTGTACTAAGTTCGGCAGACATTTCCGGCAGGCGTTTGTAAGTAATAGCCGCACGGAAAGCCTGTTTAGCATCAAAAGCAGGGGCTCCCATGATCTGGCTATCCGGTTTCACATTGCTCGAAATACCGGATTGTGCCACGATCTCTGTGCGGTCACCTACTTTGATGTGTCCGGCAAGGCCTACCTGGCCTCCGAAGCGGCACCATTCACCTACTTTGGTCGATCCGGCTATACCTACCTGTGCTGCCATCACCGTATGCGCACCGATCTCGTCGTTGTGCGCGATCTGGATCAGATTGTCCAGCTTCACTCCGGTACGTATGATCGTGGCACCCATGGTCGCGCGGTCTACGCAGGTATTGGCACCAATTTCTACTTTATCTTCCAGGATCACGATACCGATCTGAGGTATTTTCTGATACCCTTCAGCGGTAGGGGCGAATCCGAATCCATCGGCTCCGATCACTGATCCCGAGTGTAAGATACATTCGTTGCCTATCCGGCAATCTGCATAGACAGTGGCGTGTGGGTAAAAGACGCAATTGTTACCCACTCTGACTCCATCGCCCACGGATACGTGTGAATGGATGCTGCAATTGTCTCCGATCACTGCATTGTCTCCAATTACGGCAAAAGGTCCTATATATACGTTGTCTCCTACCTGCGCGGTAGGGGCAATAGAAGCCAGTGGGTCAATTCCCTGCTTTTTGGGTTTACTCATCTCATAGAGCATCAGCAACTTTGCAAGGCTTTCGTAGGCATTGTCTACTTTGATAAGAGTGGCGCTGACCTTCTGTTCCGGAGTAAAGTCTTTATTGACCAGTACAATGCTGGATCGGGTGCTGTAGATATAGGGGGTATATTTCGGATTGGAAAGAAAGGAGATCGCTCCCGGTGTTCCCTCTTCGATCTTGGCAAAAGTATGAACGGTCGCATTTTCATCCCCGATGATCTCTCCCTGGATGAATGTAGCTATTTGTTTGGCCGAAAACTCCATGTACAAATTTTTAATTATAATGTTTATCCGGATGCCGTATGGATCTTCATAGCAAGATATACCAGACTTTTTGTTTATGGATCGGCATCCTTTTTGTATGATCGTTTTATTCTATTGTTCCGGGTTTGTGCCAGTCATCAGACTGTAAAAGAGTGTTTTCCATCTGAAAAACAATTACCGGATCGTTGCTGTTCCACATTTTCGGAAAGAGATCGCCAGTGGCCGAAAACTTCCCTGGTTGAGGCACCGCTTTTTCTTGTAAATCTCTATCAGAACGCAAATAACGGACTTTTTTTTTGAATTTCCTTATACTTAATTGAATATTTTATGTTTTACCCTGCAAACGTTGGTAACATATATAATATTTTTTTATCTTTTTGGATAGCAAAGAAATGTTGAACATATCAGACGCTTCGGCAATGTTTTTAGTTGTGCCGTCTCCATACAGGATATCGATGCTGTCGTCTGCCGGATCATACATATTCTTTTCGATGCGGGGGGTAGAAACAAAATAGTTCGCTTCGGAAAGAGAAATACCCAACTCAGTACTGATCTGCAAAAGTAGTGCTTTTTTTCTTTCTTCACAAATGGGCTCATCGTGGATCTCTACTTTGAAGAGCTGCCTGTCGATCATGCCCCGGCTCAGTGTAGACAAGACCTTGTCCGGATGCTGGCTCCATACCTTCAGGGAGGTCCATATATCATTGTCATCCAGGCAAATGAAATGTTCCAGACAGCGCGGGTCGTTTTCAAACTCTTCTTTACCGATGTTGTTGTAAAGAAAGAATGCGAGTGCGGGGGATGCAAACAGCTCTTCACCGCGGCACGCCAGTTCTTTGGCCCGGCGTAGGGCACTGGTGAGCATCTCTTCATAGCCAACCGAAGTCTTGTGCAGGTACACCTGCCAGTACATCAACCTGCGGGTGGTGAGAAAATTCTCGATGGAATAGATCCCTTTGGCTTCTACCACCA
>DALZBD010000514.1:0-3065 GCA_031977515.1 Bacteroides sp.
TTAAAGGTGACCCCGATGGGTTTGCCTTTTTCATCGAGTTCAAATCTTACTTCGTAGCGGTCGAAGTTGATGGCACCTGCGTCGAAGCGTTTCTTTCGCAGTACTTTGGCTATTTTGTCTAATGTCAGGATCTCCTCTTTGAAGTCTCCCTTTCCGGTTTCGATCACCTCCTGTGCCTCTTCGTAGGTAAAGCGGCGATCGGAATGGGTCACCGTGCGTACCACGCGTGAATCTCTGATATCCCCTTTTTCGTTGATCTCGAAGATCACAGAATAGGTCAGTTTGTCTTCGTTGGGACGCAGCGAACAGAGATGGTTGCTCAACCGTTCGGGCAACATAGGGATGGTGCGGTCTACCAGATAGATAGAAGTAGCGCGCTTCTCTCCTTCACGGTCTATGATATCTCCCTCTTTGACGTAGTAGGTGACATCGGCAATGTGTACCCCTACTTCCCACCAGCCGCCTGTCAGCGGACGTATGGAGAGTGCGTCGTCGAAGTCTTTGGCATCTTTGGGGTCGATGGTGAAGGTCGTCACCTTGCGGAAGTCTTCCCTGCGGTCGATCTCTTCCTGCGGGATCTCGTCCGGTATCTTATGGGCGGCTTTGTCCACCTCTTTGGGGTAGGTATAGGGCAGTCCGAACTCGGCCAGAATGGCATGCATCTCGGTGGTGTTGTCACCCGTCTTGCCCAGAATGTCCAGTACCTGTCCGATCGGATTTTTGGCTTTGTCGGGCCATTCGGTCACTTTCACCACAGCTTTGTCTCCGCTCTTCCCCCCTTTGAGTTTGTCTTTCGGGATGAAGATGTCGTTGGCCAGCGTACGGTTTTCTGTGATCAGGAACGCGTAGGACTTGCTGACTTCGAGAGTGCCTACAAAGGTATCGTTGGCACGTTCGAGGATCTCCAGCACTTCCCCTTCCGCTTCCCGGTTTTTCCGTTTGGCATAGAAGGAGATACGTACACGGTCGTTGTTCATCGCATGGGCCGAGTTGCGCTCGGCAATGAAGATCTGTTCTCCTCCCTCATCGGCGATAAAGAAGTTCTTTCCGTTGCTTTTACGGTGGAAGATACCTGTCATCTCCACACCGTGATCGTTGAGGCGGAAATGGTTGCTTTCTACCTCTACAATGTAGTCGTCTGCTACCAGATCGGCAAGTATGTCGATACAGAGCATTTTCAGCGGATGAGTGGTCAGACGTAGTTCCGAAAAAATATATTTGAGGCGAAGTGTCTCAGATGGTTTGTTGTGGAAGAAATCCATCAATTTGTCGGCCAGGTCTTTACGGGTCATGCGTTTACCTGCCTTTTTTTCTCTTTTTTTAGCCATGAATATTCTATAATTGAAGAAATGTGAAGTACAAAGAAAACAATAATTTGTTGTTTCCGGTTCAAAAAGGCTGTAAATCTTGCCGGGTGCGGTCAAATTCCATAGAGTGGGGTGGTGGGTAGTAATTAATGTCTTATCTTTGTAACGGGCAAAATTTGAACAGTTACTTATCACCGTATTATTGGTACAGAACAGAAACATGGCAAATATTTTAATTACCGGAGCGAGTGGATTCATCGGGAGTTTCCTGATCGAAGAGGCACTGGAACGTGGGTTTTCGGTGTGGGCAGGAGTGCGTGGTTCCAGTAGCAGGGTTTATCTGCAGGCAGAGGGCCTGAATTTTCTGGAGCTCGACTTTTCGGATGCGGACCAATTGCGCGCCCGGTTGTCGGAGTATAAGCAGAAGCAGGGTGCTTTTGACTATATCGTGCATTGTGCGGGGGTGACGAAATGTTCCGACAAACAGGAGTTTGACCGGGTGAATTACGAACAGACCCGCTCTTTCGTGGAGGCTCTCCGGGAGTTGGAGATGGTGCCCCGGCAATTTATTTTTATCAGTACCCTGAGTGTTTTCGGACCGGTACGGGAACAGGACTATACGGCTATCTGTGACACGGATGTTCCGGCACCGAATACCGGATATGGACTGAGCAAACTGAAGGCTGAGCAGTATCTGCAAAGTGTTCCGGATCTTCCGTATGTGATCTATCGACCTACCGGAGTGTACGGCCCCCGGGAGAAGGATTATTTCCTGATGGCGAAGTCGATCCGCAATCACCTCGATTTTTCGGTAGGGTTCAAGCGTCAGGATATTACTTTTGTGTATGTGAGGGATGTGGTGAAGGCGGTATTTCTGGGTATAGAGAAAGAGGTGTCGCGGCGTGCTTACTTCCTGTCGGATGGTTTTGTGTATGACAGCCGTGATTTTTCCCGATTGATCGGCAAAGAGTTGGGCGATCCTTTTGTAATTCATATCAAATGTCCGTTAATTGTATTAAAAGTCGTATCTTTGCTCGCCGAATGGATAGCTGCTTTCTCGGGCAAAGGAAGTACGCTGAATTCGGACAAATATAAAATAATGAAACAACGAAACTGGCGATGCGATATCTCTCCTGTTACTACGGAACTGGGTTTTGTACCCGATTATGATCTGGAGCGGGGAGTGAAAGAGACCATTGACTGGTATAAGAAGGAAGGATGGCTTTAGATTTATTTAAAAAGGTGGAGACTCGCAAGGGGCTTTTTGCCGTAGAGAAGATCTCGCTGATCTACAGTTTACTTACTACCATATTGATCCTTTTTATGTATCGTCAGATGGATCATCCGTTGACGATGTTGTGGGATCGGGCACTGATCGCATTCATGACGTTCCTGCTGATGTATCTCTATCGGCTGGCTCCCTGTAAAGCGACGGCTTTTGTTCGTATAGCTATCCAGATGGCATTGCTCTCGTATTGGTATCCGGATACGTTCGAGTTCAACCGGCACTTTCCCAATCTCGACCATGTGTTTGCACATATAGAGCAATGGATCTTCCATTGTCAGCCGGCTGTATTGTTCTGGCAACGTTTCCCGGAGATGTGGTTCAGCGAGCCGATCAACCTGGGGTATTTCTCTTATTATCCCATGATCTTCTCGGTAGCTATCTATTATTTTTGGAAGCATTACGAATTGTTTGAGAAGTTTTCGTTCGTACTGGTCACTACTTTTTTTATCTATTACTTTATTTATATTTTC
>DALZBD010000515.1:0-3061 GCA_031977515.1 Bacteroides sp.
CGGATGCATGGAACCTGGACAGTATGCTCGAACGGGCGATGGACGCGCTGCGCTGTCCGCCCGAAGACCAGTCTGTGGCGCAACTCTCCGGAGGGGAACGCCGCCGGGTGGCCCTTTGCCGCCTGTTGCTACAGAAGCCGGACATCCTGCTGCTTGATGAGCCTACCAACCACCTGGACGCAGAGTCTATCGACTGGCTGGAGCAACACCTGCAGCAATACGAGGGCACGGTGATCGCGGTGACGCACGACCGTTACTTCCTCGATCATGTGGCCGGATGGATCCTGGAACTGGACCGTGGCGAAGGAATTCCCTGGAAAGGTAACTATTCCAGCTGGCTGGATCAGAAGACCAAGCGCATGGAGATGGAAGAGAAGACGGCCAGCAAGCGTCGCAAGACCCTGGAGCGCGAGCTGGAATGGGTGCGCATGGCACCGAAAGCCCGTCAGGCCAAGGGAAAGGCCCGTCTGAATTCGTACGATAAATTGCTCAATGAGGACAGCAAAGAGAAGGAGGAAAAACTGGAGATCTTCATCCCCAACGGTCCCCGTCTGGGAAATAAGGTAATCGAGGCGGTGCACGTGGCTAAGGCCTACGGCGACAAACTGCTCTTTGATGATCTCAACTTTATGCTGCCCCCGAATGGTATTGTAGGGGTGATCGGCCCCAACGGTGCGGGTAAGACCACGCTCTTCCGCCTGATCATGGGACTGGAGCAGGTAGACAAAGGGGAGTTCGAAGTAGGAGAGACCGTGAAGGTGGCCTACGTAGACCAGCAACACAAAGATATCGATCCCGACAAATCGGTGTATCAGGTGATCTCTGGAGGAAATGACCTGATGCGTATGGGAGGGCGGGATGTGAATGCCCGTGCCTATCTGTCGCGCTTCAACTTTGCCGGTGCCGATCAGGAAAAACTCTGTGGCGCACTTTCCGGTGGAGAGCGCAACCGCCTGCACCTGGCCATGGCACTGAAAGAGGAAGGCAACGTGCTCCTGCTGGATGAGCCTACCAATGATATTGACGTGAACACACTCCGTGCCCTGGAAGAAGGTCTGGAAAATTTTGCCGGCTGTGCCGTGGTGATCTCGCACGACCGCTGGTTCCTCGACCGTATCTGTACGCACATCCTGGCCTTTGAAGGAGATTCGAATGTCTTCTATTTCGAAGGATCGTATTCGGAATACGAGGAAAACAAGATGAAGCGAATGGGCAATGTCGAGCCCAAAAGAGTACGGTATCGCAAGCTAATGCAAGACTAAAGGGATTTACGATGTACTGATTATTCCCTATGGTTATGACCCCTTGATGGATCATTGACACTAAGGAACGTTTACGATGTACAATTGAAGACGGATCAGTAGATTGGATATTTCATGTGTTTATATGTCCAGCGGGAGTTGCACTCCCGCTGTTTTTATTATCAGGACTTGTAGTCCGCAAAACCATACATGATTCTTATCAGACTGCACCAGCCACTCTTTTATTTCCGGACAAACATCTTCTGCCACACTCCTCCGGCGGAAAATACCCGTTTCAGTCTTCCGGAATAAACTCTCCTTGTGCATTCACCTGCCTGCGTTTTCTCCCTTGCGTCACCATACCCACGCCATTACTTTCGAAATGCGTAACCGCATCGAACACCACCGGCACAATCTCCTGACCCCGGCTGTCTACGTACCCCCATTTCTTCTCTATCTTCCCTTTCCCGATGATATAGGTCGCTGCCCTTCCATTGATCAGCATCACAGGGGTAGGCATTCCGTCTGTCCGGGGACATTCCATATGGGCGTAGAACCGCGAGAGTCTCTTTCCTGTCTTTGCATCGATGTAAGAGAAATGGCTGCCTCCGGCAAACTCCGATATCCATATCTCCTTACTGCATTTCCGCACGCGGTGCAAGCTATCCGTTACCCTTTCTCCCTGCAGGTTGATGAGTGCACGAAAATCACTGCCGTACGGGCTCACCAGAGCCAGAGCCCCATCGAACGGTTCTGCTTCGCGAAACTGAGGGCGTATGATCTCTTCTCCCTGATTGTTGATGTATCCGTATTCGTATCTCTGGTCGGGAGAGTTATAGGGGTTGTCAAAGGCTACAATGGCTTTGTCGTCTATAAAAGGATAGATACGATCGTAACCGATGCAGAGCAGATTGCCCAGTGTATCCATGTATCCATATTGCACATCCTTTTCAAATCCATACAGCGTACCCTGTCGTATCAGCTGGCCCATAGCCACCTCTTTATCCGGGTGTGTAACACGTGCCACAGCAATCCGTCCGTCGGTAAACGCCGGTTCCCTGGCCACACGCCAGTGAGTTCCCTCCCAGGTCAGCAGGCAATATTCATCGTCCCCGATCAGCACCCCTTTCCGATTGATCAGTCCGTATTTGTTATAAGTTACAGGGACATCGTGCAGAGGATCCACATAAGTCTTCTGTTGTGTAAAGGTGAAAAATCCATCTTTTGCCTCTTTCGATATATCACTAAACTGGTCGTGACTATGTATTCCTCCCCAGCTATCTATCAAAGCCCAGATAAACTCCGCACCTACATGATGCTTTATATCCAGCGAATGCACCTCTTTTCCATCCCGGTCGATAAACTTCCACCACGATTGGCCGATCACCAGAGCCAGCTGATCTTTTTCATGAAAAGGAAATACGATCTCATATATCTCCTGGCTCACTGGCTTTGACCATCCGTCTGTGAGTTGCCAACCCCTTTTATCGGTGCGCCACACAAACTTCCGTGCGTTTCCGGGCTGGTCAGCAGATTGCGCATCTACAGGAGTCTGTGCTTGTGCCGAAACGCTTCCAAGCAGCATCCATGCGGGAAGAAGAAAAGAAAAAAAGAGACTCAGAGTAAAGTGCTTCATACAACAATATGTTAAGTGATCCTATGAACCCCGGTTTTTTTATTCCAGACAGGTGCTGGCGACCGTTGGGATTTCTGGTGAATGTGTTTTCCTGATTTTTTTATCTTCCTTTCCTGTTTTTTCTTTCAGAAGCAACGCCAGCCGGAGAGGAAATTCCGGAAATGAGAAAAGTTGTTGCTTGTGA
>DALZBD010000516.1:0-3045 GCA_031977515.1 Bacteroides sp.
TAGGGTGTAAATCAAACGACCAAAATATAACATCCCCCTAAAGTAGCTGAGTGACGCGTCATAGGCGTGGGCACTTAGTCTATGGGGATGTGGGGCTTGGTCGTCCTGATTTACACGTAGGCAAGTGTTCCACGCTTCTTTATAGGCGTGGACATTTAGTCTATTGAGAGTATGGGGTTTGGTCACCTCGCTTCACTGATAGGCTGGTGTTCCACGCTTTTTTTATGTAGTATCGGTCTGTAGGGACACCAGGCCGGAACAAACTTCATCAACCGATGAAAAACATTTTTCTAAGTATGAAAACACCTATTGATCTCGATCCTCTGTACCGTTATGTCACCAGGGAAGTGTCTCCTTTTTATCTCATTGAATGTATACAGCAATTAACCCTATCACATATACGTATGTTGTTGGCAGAGGTGGAGCGGGACGATCCGGCCAGTGATATCACTGCACGTGACTACACGGTGTTGTACGAAATAAACCAGGTTAGTGCTTGTCTGTTGAAGGGACTGCAAAAGGAATTGGAACCGGAGCAGGAAGCGAACGAACCGGTAAAGATGAGATCGGAAAAGATCAGGCAGACCTGACAGATTGTATACACAGATAAAAAAGGCGTTGACCTGTTTTGTGTCGCAAACAGCCCCGAGAAAAGGGTTGTGAGGGTAGCATATCTTTCCTGTCTTTTCCTCTGGAACCTGTTTCTCCCGGATGTCGTCAGTCCGTACGGCAACGAAGTAATAGTTTCCTTTTCAGACAGCAAACGTGCAGCCTGTGGCAACCGACACGAACGTGCGGTGCGACTTCTGACGAAGCCGTCACCACAGGCAGGTCGTTGCTCCACGCCGGACACTTTTGTTTGAACCTCCGACCGGAGCAGTCGGACTATATACGGACACCAATGACTACATCTTCTTATCCTCACTTGCCAGCTCTCTTTCCACAGCTGGTAGCGTGTGCTACCCAGTGCCTGGGTAGCTCTCACCCGCAGGTGGCAGATATCCTCCATACACACCTGCCCCGGGAAATTATACCTGACGATTGTTTCAACGATCCTTTTCTCATAGAGTTCCGCATCGAACCGGGGGTCACCGTGAGTTTTCTGTTTGGCGTGCAACCACATTGCGAATCTGCTTACATCTGCATGCGGGGGCCTCTGTTGCAATTGGGAGAATGTGTGTGGTACTTCAATGCCCATGCCGAATACCTGCCCAGGGAGGCCAAGTGGAAACTACCCACCTGTATCGTGAAAATAGAAAAGACCGGAGATGAAACGTGCTGCTGCTTCTCTGTCGACTGAACAACGGATATCACTTTCAGAAAAGAGATTGAGATTGTCCGGATGAGTATCTATCAGGAAAGATGAATATAAAAAAACAGGTGAGCCGCTATGACTCACCTGTTTTTTTATCACTTCTCCACCGCGATCCGTATCGACGGCGCATGCGCCGCAAATTCCGGTGCGTAGGCACTCTGCAGCGTGGCCAGTCCGCTTTCGTAGCTTCCGGCACGATTCACCAGAAGGATATGCTCAATGGTATATACCCCCTGCCCCAACGAATCGAAGAAGAAGCGGGTGGAAGCATCGCGCACGGAGGTGAAATAAGAGACGTTGCTGCCTCTGCGGTAGCCGGAGATATTGTCTGCCGGTTCGAAGCAGGCAGCACGCTGGTCTACCAGCTGCACGAAATCCATCGGGCGATCTACCCGCAGCGTCAGGCGGCATACCACCCGGTCTCCTACCTGCAGGGTAGTTCCTTCGGATATAGCAAGGAGTGTGCGCTCGCTGGCCTCATACCGCTCCACGTAGAGGCGTTTCTCTACCTGCAGGCCTTCGCCGTAGGCACTGACCTTGCTGATATCTTCCTGATACTGCGCATAGATGGCACCCCAGGCAAATCCGGGATCTGCCTTCTCCACCACTACTTTCCGCATACGGTCGATCTCTGCCCGTTCCGTATAGGTCTCTTTGATGTAGGCAGGTGGTAAGGTAGTGGCATTGTCTCCGGAGAGGGTATGCAGGGTACGACTTCCCAAAGTGATACGTACATCTCCCTGGTTGTCGAGCGGATTGTCCGACCCGCGATAGAGCAACGCATATACCGCATTGACCGTGGCCACCGGAGTGCGCCATTGATGGGTCTGTTTCTGGGCCAGCAACCAGATCTTCATCTCTTCGATCAGGGCGGCATTGCCCGTCACCCGGTCGATCGCCTCCATGGCAATCACATGGGCCGGTACGGCTTGTCCCCACCACGAAGCACGGGATTCGTTGAAAGCGAAGAATGCACCCCGACTATCGCTCTGTACCAGGTATTCGTTCAGCGACTGCACCAGACCGGCCGCTTCCTTTTTGCGCCCTGAGCCCTGCAAAGCAACCGCTGCACGGGCTTTGCCGGTCACATCCTGCCGGAAAGTCATTTTCGCAAGCACATTCAGCATTTCCTGGTAGGCCTTTTTGTTGTCGGCCGGGACAGTCTCCCTGGCAAGAGCTACGAGGTACAGGTACTGCATAACAAAGGAAGAGAGGGAGAATTGCTGTTCGGGAGTTTTTCTGTTCAGCCACTCGTTGTACTCCCGTAGCAGTTCTCTGTGCAGATAAGACCATCCCTGCTTCTGCATGGGAGCGATCTCCTGCGCAGGCTCCTGTCCGGTGAGCAACTGCCAGCGGATGAAGCTCTCCATCACACCCAGGGTCACATAGCGGTTGGGCCACATACCGTCGTACCACGACCATGCCCCTTCGGAATTCTGCAGCTTTTTAAGGTTAGCTATCCATTGCTCGTTGTTGGATCGCACCTGATTGAGGTCGAACAACGTGGAGAGTCGCTGCATCTGCTCCGCCTCCGTCTGTGCCTCCAACATCCAGGGCGACTCGGAGAGCAGGACATTCTTCAACTCTTCGTTTTTCTGCAGGTTGCTCAGGAAATCCTCTTTTCCCTGCCCGCTTTTGCGCCAGGCTTCGAGGATCTGCTGCATACGCGGATAGCGCTGCAGGATATAAGAGGCCAGGGAGTTGGCGTACCGGGCCGAAGCCAGCGAAAG
>DALZBD010000517.1:0-3043 GCA_031977515.1 Bacteroides sp.
TCCCGTATGGCTGGCGGAAACCCTGTGGCAGGGACTTCGCTTCGACGATATGGAGGAGTGTGCCCGCAAGTGGATGCCCATTATCCGTGAGAAAGAGAATCCGGATGCTGTGATCGGACTCTTCCACGCCGGGCAGAGTGAGATACTGATGGGAGGTAAGTACAAAGACAATGCTTCGCTGACTATCGCGGAGAAAGTACCCGGATTTGATGTGGTGATGATGGGACACGATCACCGTCGCGAGTGTCGCAAGATTATGAATGTGGCTGGCGACTCGGTATGGATCATCAATCCTGCCAACAACGGTCTCGTGGTGGGAGATGTGGAGATCACTTTCCTGGTAGACAATGGAACAGTGAAGTCTAAGGATGTAAAATGCAGGCTTACTGCCACGGAAGAATATGGCATCAGTGAAGCATTCATGAAAGAGTTTGATACTCAATATCAGGCGGTCATGGAGTTTGTAGGTAAGAAGATCGGTACATTCACCCAGTCTCTCTCTACCCGTCCTTCCTATTTCGGCCCTTCTGCTTTTATAGATTTTATTCATACGCTTCAGTTGGCACTCACGGATGCGGATATCTCTTTTGCCGCTCCGTTGTCGTTCGACGCGGAGATCAAAGAGGGAGATATTTATGTGAGTGATATGTTCAATCTGTACAAGTACGAAAATATGCTCTATGTGATGGAGCTCACAGGCCGGGAAGTCAAAGGCTTCCTCGAAGAGTCTTATTACCTGTGGAGCAACCAGATGACCACTCCCCAGGATCATTTGCTGTTGCTTCGCCAGAGACCTGATGGGGGAGAACGCAGCAGTTTCCTGAATGCGAGTTTCAACTTTGATTCGGCGGCAGGCATTATCTATACCGTGAATGTGACAGAACCGTATGGAGAAAAGATCCGTATTCTGAGTATGGCCGATGGTACCCCTTTTGATCCGGCTAAAACCTACAGAGTAGCTCTCAACTCGTATCGGGGCAACGGGGGAGGAGAGTTGCTCACCAAAGGTTCCGGTATCGCTCAGGATGAACTCACAGATCGTATCATCTTCTCTACGGATAAAGACCTGCGCTACTACCTGATGGAATACATCGAAAGACAGGGTACGCTGGATCCGAAGGCACTGGATCAGTGGAAATTTATCCCGGAAGAGTGGACCCTGCCTGCCGCGCAACGCGATTATAAAATTTTATTCGGCGGAGAATAATGGCGGAACAACTCATTGTACCTGATGGAAATAAAGAGGAAAAATATGCCTCTTTATTTTCCCAGGTGGGTTCTCTCGTGGAGGGTGAGCCCAACCGGATCGCTAACCTGGCCAATGTGGCCGCGGTATTGAAAGAGATGTTTGGATTTTTCTGGGTAGGCTTTTACTTAGTCGAAGGGGAACAACTGGTCCTGGGACCTTTTCAAGGACCTCTGGCCTGTACACGCATCCGCAAAGGAAAAGGGGTGTGTGGCACAGCCTGGGAAAAGAAAGAGGTGCAATGGGTGCCTGATGTGGATCTTTTTCCCGGACATATTGCGTGCAGTTCCAGTTCCCGTTCTGAGGTGGTTGTGCCCTTGATACGGCAGAATGAGGTCTGGGGCGTACTGGATGTGGATAGTGAACATCTGAATCATTTTGATGAGACAGATGTGTATGGACTCACGAAATTGTGTGACGAGATCCTTTCTTCTTTGTAGACAGATCTTTATTGTGACAGACAGATGTATATCTGTTTTTTTAGACATAAGAACATAAGAGACACAAGGAATTCACACATGACAAATAATTCACAGTCTGAATATATGTTCTTTTGTTCTTATGTCTGAAAGATCATGTGTCAAAAGAGACCAGTTTCTTTATTCATCCGCTATTTTCTGAGGAAGATCCGATGACTCTTTTGGAGTTTTCGAGACCACCTTCTCCAGTACATATCGTATGGAAGAACGATCGGCAGGTACATTCTCCAGATTCTCTTTGCGTACGAGGATCACGTATTCATATCCCGGTTCATAATTGAACCCTTCGATCGGGGTGTAGAAATATTCCCAATCTGAATGTCCGTCCTGACGCACCAACAGGCATTTTTGTGGGGCTACTCCCACGCAATCTCCCATTTCAGAGGCAATGATCAGACGTTGGGTATTACGTGAAGTGGTACACCCTATACAACAGGTAAATGCGAAAAAAAATAAGATTACTTTGTTCATATATAAATCAGGTTTGATTGATCTGAGATCAGGTATAGAGACAGATTGTTTGCTTAGAGATCTTCCTGCCGGTACTTTTCTATCAGTTCGTACAAATGCGGTTGCTGATTGACCGGTAGCAGAAACCATACATTGCCGAATTTTATACGTCCTGACTCTTTCCATATATGGAGATATTCGAGAGGTTGTTCCTGGTCTTTGTTCTGGTAAGACAGTATCAGCAGATAGTCCGGTTCCACCATTTTGACCATGATACCGCTATCATTCCATTTTCTATCGTATTCGGCACTCTGTAGCAGACCTGTCAGACGGGCGTAATCTTCCCGCAACATACTTCGCTCCATTGTCTCATCATCAGTGAATATTACCTGTATATTCTCTATGATATCCGGTCGCAGAAACAATCCGGTGGAGTCGGCAGTAATTCCCGTCTCGGCAGGCGCAGTACCTTCTACCCGTTTGGGAGTAGATAAGGTACATGCATTCAGCATCAAAGCTATAAAGAGTATACATACAGGAAGTATGATACGGGTCTTCCGGAGAGAAAGACCGGTTTTGGTTGATTGCATATTCAATTTAATAAGTTTATAAGACGCATATTATAAGGAATATGTGATCTTGTAAGTTCTTTGATTTTGCATTATTTATACAACGGCCCATCCGGGATAAGAAATATTTTATTAAATAACCGAAGGAAACCAACTATTGTACGATTTGCAAAGATACCCAACACGGATAGTTTAGAGCGTGAAAAATCGAAAAAAAATCTGTACAAGCCGTTAAACTAATGAAAACCGCCTGACAAGCAATTTGTATAGGATATACTTGTAGAGACGCAATACCTTGC
>DALZBD010000518.1:0-3023 GCA_031977515.1 Bacteroides sp.
GGAGGAGAGGCATTTTATCTATCTGCCCATGTCTATCGCGCAGGGGGCAGACAAAACCATCTGGATAGGGAGTGCCACCACGCTTGTCTACGCCCTGCGAGCGGGTGAGAAAGAGTTTCGCTCCATACAGGTTTTTGAGGGTTTTACCTTCATTCCCGGCCTGCTCCCACTGAGCGACAACAAACTGATGGTCGCTGCTTTCTATCAGCCACTGAAATGGATCGATCCGGAAACCGGGGTTGTGGAGAACATTAACATCTCCGAAGAGGACATGAAAACCTGCATACCCCGTTCCGTACTGATACCCACTGCTTTGCACAAAGACATACAGGGCAATATCTGGATGGGTACGGTGAGCAACGGCCTGATGTGCTATACCCCTTCCGACGGCAGGATGAAGCCTATGCCAGGTACGGCGTGCCTGGATATCTCCAGTATAGAAGAAGACGCGCAGGGACACTTGTGGATCGGTACTCAGTACGGTCTGAGCAAATATGACCCTACCATAGAAAAGTTTACCAATTACTATGCGGCAGACGGTATCGGCGGCAACCAGTTCTATGACCGGGCTTCGTGCCGGCTGGCCGACGGTACGCTGGTGTTTGGAGGTACGCATGGCCTGACGTTCTTCAATCCGGTCGACGTGGTGATGAAGCGCAGTATCCCGCTTCTTTTTGAAGACCTGAAGATACACAACCAGCTGATACGTCCGCAGGACGACCGGAACATCGACAAACACCTGTCCTACCAGCCGGATATTCACCTGAGACACGATCAGAATAGTTTCAGCCTCTCGTTTGCCGCGCTGGATTATTGTGAATACGAACGGGTACACTACCATTATACACTGGAAGGATTCGACAAATACTGGATTGATGCCCGCAACAACCGGGAGGCTTATTATGCCAATCTGCCTGCCGGGAAATACACTTTCCGGGTGAAAATCATAAATAACAGCAACAGCGTGGTAGAGGCCGAGAATTTCATCTCGGTGATCGTAGCTCCTGCCCCCTGGCTCACCTGGTGGGCGTGGTGCATCTATGTGCTTGCCGTATCGGGTATCCTTCTGCTCTTCCTGCGGGCTATGAAACGCATCAAGGACGAGAAGGAGGCCGCGCGCCGTGCCCGACTGGAAAAAGAGCAGGAACAGCGGGTGAATCTGATGAATATGAGTTTCTTCGCCAATATTTCACACGAGTTTCGCACGCCGCTGACTATGATCTCCGGCCCCATCACACAGCTCTGCGGCAATCCGGAGATCACCGGAGAGAATAAAAACCTGCTGTATATCGTGCAGCGGAGTGTAAACCGGATGCTGAAATTAGTGAATCAGTTGATGGACTTCAACAAACTGGAAAACGACACCCTGAAACTGAAAGTGAAACGCGCGGATATCATCAGTGCCCTGCAACGGCAGGTGGATGTTTTCCTGGTGAATGCCCGCAACAAAGGTATCAGTCTGACGACCTTCGGCCTGGAAGATACGTTTCTGCTGTGGCTGGATGAGGATAAAGTGGATAAAATATTCGGCAACCTGATGTCAAACGCCTTGAAATTCACTCCGGAAGGCGGAAAGATCCATGTATCCCTCGATGTGATCACCCGGGAAGAGGCTGCCCGGTGCTTCCCCCTAAGCGAAAAAGACAAGGATACGCCGTTTATCAAAGTATCTGTAACCAATACGGGCGAGAATATACCTGCAGACAAGCTGGAGAAGATATTCGAACGCTACTACCAGGTGGAGAGCCTGACGGAAGGAAAATACAACTGGGGCACAGGCATCGGGCTGTATTATGCCCGTAGTCTGGCGGAACTGCACCACGGATACATCAAAGCCGAAACGCCACAGGAGGGAGACGGGGCTGTATTTACATTTGTTCTTCCGGTCAATGACCTCTCCTACAGCGAAGAAGAACGGTCTGCTGAAGGAGGCAGTCAACACGAAGCCTTCCCGCTACCGGGAGAAGAATATCATCTGCCTGCCGCAGAGGAAGATAAACCGGAAGAGAAAAAAACGATCCTGGTGGTGGACGACGATACGGAAGTATCGCATTACCTGAAGAGCCTGCTCTCTGCCCATTACCGGATCATTTGCCGGTTCGACGCAAACAGCGCCCTGAAAGCAATCTATGAGGAACTGCCGGATCTGGTGCTCAGTGATGTGGTGATGCCGGTCAAGACCGGTTATCAGCTGTGCCGGGAGATCAAGGAAGATGCACAGCTTTGTCACATCCCAGTGGTATTAGTGACTGCTCAGGCAACGGTAGAGAATCAGGTGGAAGGGTTGAATTGTGGGGCAGACGCGTATGTGACCAAACCCTTTGAGCCAAGCTACCTGCTGGCATTGCTCCGATCGCAACTGGACAACAGGGATAAAATACGCCACCTGCTGGGAAAGGCCACACAGACAGATAAAATAGCGGAGAATATACTGTCTCCGCAAGACAATGCATTTATGACGGATCTCTACCGGCTGATGGAAAGCGAACTTTCCAACCCTGAACTGGATATTGCCCACATGACGGAAAGGATGCGGATATCACGTACCAAGTTTTATTATAAGGTAAAGGGTCTGACGGGCGAAAACCCTAGTATCTTCTTCAAGACCTATAAACTGAATCGGGCAGCGGAGCTGATCTCAGAAGGGAAATACACCGTTTCGGAGATAGCAGACATGACCGGGTTCAATACCTTGTCTCATTTCTCGAAAAGTTTCAAAAAACAGTTTGGCATGACACCGAGTGAGTATAAGTAGATAGAGAGGAAAGAGGCGTTTGTACCAGCCACAGAATGGCGATCTATATCTATATAAGCCATGTAGTTGTCCGTATCAGCCGTATAGCATCTGTTCGTCCATAATAACCGCAGAGCAGCGACATATTCTCAGCCCCATGCACCAGCCCTCCACTGCCCAGAAAGCCGGAAAGACTGGAACAACCCTGATGTCGGGAGTGAACCACCACCCAGAAAGCCCGAAGGGCATAGCCGTCAGGCTAAGAATTATCAGGTATTGAAATGTTTGC
>DALZBD010000519.1:0-3016 GCA_031977515.1 Bacteroides sp.
AGTGGTGTGCGAAGCTGAAAAGGCCATGAAAATTGTATATGGAAAATAAAAACAGACTCTAAATATGACAGAGGGAAGAAAAGACACGGAAAATAATACAAACCTACAGGAAGAACAGGAAATAGACCTGATCGAACTGGCACAGAAAGTCTGGGCCGAAAAGATGTTGATCTTAAAAGCTTGTGGCATTGCTGTAATAGTTGCTCTGGTGGTGGCTTTCAGTATACCTAAGGAATTTGCTACCAGTGTGACGCTTGCTCCCGAAAGTGGAGGAAAGAGTACGGGTAGTATGGGGGCGTTGGCTGCCATGGCAGGAATAAATCTGGGTGCTACTTCCGGAGAAGATGCCCTCTCACCGGAATTGTATCCGGATATAGTGAGTTCCACTCCATTTCTCATCGAACTTTTTGGTGTACCTGTCACTGACGATAAAGGAAAAATTCAGACTACTTTATATAATTACCTGAATGAGTATCAGCGTGGTCCCTGGTGGGGAGCTATTGTTGGATTTCCTTTCAAAGTACTGGGATGGGGAATGTCTTTGTTCGAGGATAAACCCCAGGAAGGAGATGGGACAATAAATCCATTCAGACTTAGTAAGGAAGAAACAGAAGTTGCAAAGAGCCTGGATAGCCGTATTCAGGTATCTGTAGATAAGAAAACCGGGGTCACCACATTGACAGTGACCATGCAGGATCCGTTGATCTCTGCTATGATCACGGATACCGTAATGGCTCGCCTGCAGGATTATATCACTGAATACCGTACCAATAAAGCCCGTAATGATTTGATCTTCACAGAAAAACTTTACGAAGAAGCAAAGGAAAGTTATTACGAAGCCCAGCAAAAATATGCGCGCTTTCTGGATTCCAATCAAAATATCATTCTCCAGAGTTTCAGGGCCGAACAGGAACGTCTTCAGAATGAAGCGAATCTGTCTTATGGAGTATACAATCAGGTGGCACAACAACTGCAGATGGCACGTGCAAAAGTGCAGGAGATCACTCCGGTATATACGGTGGTGCAACCGGCTACCGTTCCTCTGAAAGCTGCCAAGCCCAAAAAACTATTGATCCTGGTTGGGTTTGTATTTCTGGCTGGTGTGGGCACAGTGGGATGGATACTCTTTGTCAAAGATTTCCTGAAAGGCTGGAAGAAGCAAGAAAGTAAGTAAGAAAATATATGGTATCAAAGGGAGAAAGGGGTGAAGTACTTCTTTTTCCCTTTTTTGTATCTGGTTCCATATACATTTGTAAATTCTTTAAACAACCCTTATGAAGATAATTGATAAGATTCTATTGGATGAAGTATCGTCTCAGGCCTGTGAAAATTCTCGTTTGCGAATGAATTATAATTTCCATGCTTCTATGGAAGAACCTATACATCGTATGCTCAATGCGATGGAGCCAGGCACATTTGTTCCTCCTCACCGGCATCAGAACCCGGATAAACTGGAGATCTATATCGTATTGCGCGGGAGCCTCGTAGCGGTAGAGTTCGACGAAGCAGGAAACATACTGCAACGGGTAGTTCTGGGAACTGAAAATGGCAGGTACGGGATTGAGATACCAGTCGGGACGTGGCACTCTCTGGCTGTACTGGAGCCCGGAACAGTTATTTATGAGATAAAGGAAGGGCCTTTTGCACCGGTCACTCCTGAGAACATTGCTTCCTGGGCACCCGATGCAGACAATAAAAAGGAGGTTTCCGCATTTATCGAACGGATGAAAGATAATATATAGGCAAATTCGCTACATATTTTCAAGACAGTATTCATCATAGGTGTTTCTATAGGTTGATTGCTGCTTGGCGAAATTGCCTGCTGAGATTGAGACGCAAATATGCGTCTCTACATCCTTTGTCTTCTCTGGAAGGTAATTGCCTACAGTCCAGACAAACGATTTGTAGAGACGCATATTTGCGTCTAACCTGCATCTAAAGAAACCTGTAAAATGCGATCAGGTCCTTAATCAAATAAGCTTTTGAATTTCCTGAATATCTTTTCTTTCACTGAAGTACTTGGCTGGAAGTTGTCCGAATTGTCCAGTCTTTCCAGCGTTTTCTTTTCATCTTTGCTCAGTGCTTCAGGAACATAGATACTCACATTTACTTTGAGATCTCCCGTGCCGTATCCATTGATATGAGGCAATCCTTTGCCACGCAGGCGGAGAACCTTTCCGGGTTGAGTTCCGGGATCGATCTTTACTTTGGCTTTACCATCAATGGTTGGTATTTCTACCGTGCCACCCAAAGCTGCAGTCGGGAAACCAAGCAGCAGGTTGTAGATCAGGTCATTCTCGTCACGGATCAGTTCATTGTGTGGTTCTTCTTCCACCAGGATCAGTAGGTCTCCCGGCACGCCGTTGTGCTTGCCCGCATTTCCTTTGCCCTGCATAGAAAGCTGCATACCTTCCATCACCCCTTTGGGGATATTTACAGTTACCACTTCCTCACCGTTCACAATACCTTCTCCCAAACACTCTTTACACTTGTCCTTGATCACCTTCCCTTCTCCGTGACAGGTAGGACAGGTAGTACGGGTCTGCATAGTGCCCAGAATGGTCTGTTGGTTACGGATCACGGATCCGCTACCGTTGCAGGTACTACAGGTATCCGAACCTCCATTACCTTCTGCTCCGCTACCGTGGCAGTGATTACATGGAACGTATTTTTTCAGTTTGAATTTCTTCTCTACTCCTGTGGCGATCTCCTTGAGTGTCAGTTTGACTTTTACGCGCAGGTCCGATCCACGGAAACGACGTTGCTGAGCGCCACCGCCTCCTCCGAAGCCGCTGAACCCTCCGAAACCACCGCCCATGTGGCCTCCGAAGATATCGCCAAACATGGAGAAAATGTCGTCCATAGACATTCCCTGTCCGCCGAATCCACCGCCAAACGGTCCGCCGTTTCCGGCAGCACCACTCACACCGGCATGTCCGAACTGATCGTACCGGGAGCGTTTGTCCGTATCACTCAGTACGTCGTATGCTTCGGCCGCCTCTTTAAACTTTTCTTC
>DALZBD010000520.1:0-3009 GCA_031977515.1 Bacteroides sp.
AAACTAATAAACACGTTGGCGTAATCTCTATTGTATGTAATTCTTATTCACTATCTTCTGTTGCCTCAGGCAAAGGTCGCTTGTACTTTGCGCACAATATCCACTGCTTCCACTGCCTCTTTTACATCATGTACCCGAAGGATATGAGCCCCTTTCATCAGAGAGATCGCATGGAGCACAGTGGTTCCGTTTAGTGCCTCCGAGGCTTTCACATCCAACAAGCGGGTGATCATAGACTTCCGGGAGACCCCAACCAACACTGGCAATCCGAACAGATGGAAATCTTCCAGATAATTCATCAGGGCGTAATTGTGATCCACCGTTTTTCCAAAACCAAATCCCGGATCAAGAATGATATCTTTCACACCCAACTGCCGGAGTTGATCGATTTTCTTTGCCAGATACAGGAAAACTTCTTTTACCACATTTTCATAATGAGGCTCCTGCTGCATATTCTGCGGCGTACCTTTCATGTGCATCAGGATATAAGGCACATTCAACCGGGCCACTGTTTCAAACATACGTGTGTCCATCTCTCCACCGGAAATATCGTTGA
Source organism: Bacteroides sp. (assembly GCA_031977515.1). Taxonomy (GTDB): domain Bacteria; phylum Bacteroidota; class Bacteroidia; order Bacteroidales; family Bacteroidaceae; genus Bacteroides. The sequence continues at coordinate 557 of DALZBD010000520.1, forward strand.
TGATCGACACCTTATACTCCTGTACACACCACCGGGCCACATCCGCGCGGAAAGTATCTACCGACACAATGGCCTCGGGATGGTCTCTCCTTATGATTTCCAGCCCCATGCGCAGGCGGTTCATCTCCTCTTCTGCAGAGATATGTTCGGCATTCGGACGGGAAGAGTATGCACCCACATCAATGATGGTTGCCCCTTCGGCCAGGATCTGATCGGCTCTCTGCGCAATCTCACTTTCTGTTTGCATACGACTCCCTGCGAAAAACGAATCAGGAGTCACATTAAGAATACCCATCACCTGTGGAGTGGAGAGATCCAGCAAATTGCCGTTTGTATTTATGAAAAGAGGTTGCCCGGAATCCATATATCTTGCAAGTATAGTCTGACGCAAAAATAAACAAAATATATTCAGTTTGCTCACAATCTTCCTCTTTTTTACAGATGGTCCGGCAAGCTATCGGAAAAAACCGGCACTTTTTCCGACAGAATGCTTTATATTTGTCCCAATTTAAAGAATTAGTCATGATGGACCTGTCTTCATTTTATCAGCTTTTTTTACAATGTGACTCTGTCACTACCGACAGCCGCAACTGTCCGGAAAACTCCCTGTTTTTTGCCCTCAAAGGAAGTTCATTCGATGGAAATAAGTATGCATCCCAGGCATTGGATAAAGGAAGCAGTTACGCTGTCATAGACAACGCAGACTATCTGCCAGAGAATGATTCGCGTTATATTCTGGTAGAAGATTGCCTGATAACTCTCCAGCAACTGGCTGCCTGGCATCGCCGGGAAATGGCTATTCCGGTTATTGGTATCACAGGAACCAACGGAAAAACTACAACCAAAGAACTGATCTCGACCGTGCTCGCCAGACGCCATCAGGTTTTATATACGGAAGGGAACCTGAACAATCACATCGGTGTACCGCTTACTTTGCTACGGCTGAGAAAAGAACACACGATTGCTGTCATTGAGATGGGAGCCAACCATCCGGGAGAGATCAAAGAGCTGGCAGAAATAGCAGATCCGGACTATGGTCTGATTACGAACATCGGCAAAGCACATCTCGAGGGATTCGGATCATTGGAAGGGGTGATCCGAACCAAAGGAGAACTTTACGACCACCTGCGAAAGAAAAAGAACGGACTCATCTTCATTCATGCAGACAACCCCATTCTTATGGAGATAGCACAGGGACTCTCACAGATACGATACGGCACTACGGAAAAGGGCTTCGTATGTGGAGAGATCACCGACAACTCTCCTTATCTCTCCCTGTGCTGGGAGTCGGAGAAAGAAACTACATCACATCGTATAGAGACTCAACTGATCGGCTCTTATAACTTACCAAATATACTGGCCGCCATTACTATCGGGACTTATTTTGATGTATCTCCCACTGAGATCAATGAGGCACTGACCAACTACCAACCCTCCAACAACCGTTCACAACTGATCCGAACGGCACACAACCAATTGATCATGGACGCCTACAATGCCAATCCGACGAGTATGCAGGCGGCATTGGACAACTTTTACCTGCTGAAGGCCGATCATAAAACAGTTGTTCTTGGAGATATGAAAGAATTAGGTGAGGACAGTCTGCAGGAACATCAGAAGATCGTGGATCTGCTCGATTCTTACCACTTCGATCGGGTGATACTTATTGGCAGGGAATTCGGCCATACCCGACATTCGTTTGAAGGTTTTACGGATGTAGCGGCTTTCATTGAGCAGCTAAAACAGGAAAAACCTGTAGGTTCTACGATTCTGATCAAAGGTTCCAACAGCATCCGGCTTACGACACTGGCTGATCAGTTTTAAAATCCCTGTGATCTTTTTTCATTCCTATATGCTGAGACGCAAGGTATTGCGTCTCTACAAGTATATCACATTCAAAAGAAAACACATCACTTGTAGAGACGCAATACTTTGCGTCTCAAAAATAACACCTCCCCTCCTAAAAGAGGAATAAACAAACAAAAGAAAATATCGGAAAAAAATGTAACCAGCCTTCAGGTCAATGTCATTCAGGTAGTCTGTCCGCGAAATTTTCGGCCAAACCAGGGAGCAATCACATACCAGGCAAGCAGACTCGCAGTCAACGCCCCCAGACTATTGGCTGCAAAATCCATCCATTCTCCCCCTCGATAATCGGTCACATACTCCTGCAGGATCTCTACCATACCACTGAACAGTATCGGGCAGAGACAGGCTCCTATCCAGGCACGCAGAGCAGGCAATGGCCATTTGTGCGAACGCAGGAACTCCAACCACAACATGGCTGAAACTCCAAAGTACATACAAAAATGCACGAGTTTGTCCAGATGGGGAATTTCTACTCCAACTATGGAAGGAGGACGAAAAAACGAAAGATAGATCACAACAAGAATCACCAGAAGGGAAAAAGGATATTTTTTAATATAACGCAGCATATACTCAATTGATTAATT
>DALZBD010000521.1:0-2993 GCA_031977515.1 Bacteroides sp.
GATGTATCTGTAGCCTTGAAGAGGCGTTACAAGTTAGCCTCTTCAAGGCTACAGATAGTTTTGTGTATAAATACGTTATAGGCTGTATCTTCCATCGCAACTATGTTTGGGAGGCTACAGATATATCGAACGTTAAAAATCCAGATTAAACAGAGATATTTAATCCGGATCAAAGATAGAGATCAACAATGAAAATCAAGATATGTATAAACGGTGGCCCGTAGGGGCTGGTAGAGAGACACGATCACGATATGGCTGGCAGGAACATGATGTTGGGGTGATGTTGGTGTAATGTCACTATACCGTTGATACAGATAACCAGACTATCCGAACACCCCATCCAGTCTTTTAAAGAATTTTAAACAACAAATAAACAACCGCTTCTAATACTTTGTTAAAAAGAAAGTCTGCCGGATAGGAATAATACTTTAAATTAGTACTTTTGTATTTATTAATTTTTAGTTCAAGTCATTCATCATTCGGCCTATATGAAAAAGATACTTCTATTATTGTTTTCAATTTGCATGATCAGTATGGTACAAGCCCAAAACCCTTTTTTTGAAAAGTATAACACGACCCATCAAACCGTCCCGTTTGACAAAATAAAGAACGAACACTTCGAACCGGCCATCCGGGAAGGCATACGTCAGCATGCCGCAGAAGTTGACGCCATAGTAAACAACGCGGAAGCACCGAATTTCGCAAATACCATCCTTGCTCTCGAAAAATCGGGCGATCTGCTCGACCGTACGACTACCGTATTTGGTAACCTGAGAAGTGCCGAGACCAACGACGAGTTGCAGAAACTCGCTCAGGAAATGATGCCCTTGTTGAGCGAACACTACAACAACATCAACCTGAACGAAAAACTCTTCGAACGCGTAAAAACCATCTATCAGCAAAAAGATCAGTTGGGACTCAATCCCGAACAGACCCGCCTGTTGGAGAATACATACGACAGTTTTATCCGTCGCGGAGCGAATCTGCAGGGAGAGGCCAAAGACACATACCGGGCGCTCACCCAAAAGCTCAGTATGCTCACACTGGAATACAGCGAGAACAACCTCAAAGAGGTCAACAGCTACCAGATGATACTTACAGACAAAGATCAACTGGCAGGGCTCCCCGAAAGTGCGATGGAAGCTGCGGCAGAATCCGCAAAAGAAAAAGGAGTGGAAGGCTGGCTCATTACCCTTCAGGCCCCCAGCTACATTCCTTTCATGACATACGCCGACAACCGCGACCTACGCAAAGAGCTTTACATGGCATACCAGACCAAATGTACACATGACAATGAGTACAACAACCTGGGTATCGTCAAGGAACTTGTCAATACAAGAATGCAGATCGCTCAGGTTCTCGGATTTGATAATTTTGCCGAATATACCCTCGTCAAAAGAATGGCAGGCAACAGCGACGGAGTATACAACCTGCTCAACCAATTGCTGGACGCTTACACCCCCACTGCGCAGAAAGAATATGCAGAGGTACAGGCACTGGCACAGGAAGAACAGGGAGCCGGCTTTACAGTTATGCCCTGGGACTGGAGCTACTATTCCAATAAACTGAAAGACCGTAAATTCAGCATCAACGACGAAATGCTGCGTCCCTACTTCGAACTGGAAAGTGTGAAAAGTGGAGTATTCGGTCTCGCCACCCGCCTGTACGGTATTACTTTTGAGAAAAATACAGATATCCCAGTATATCACCCCGAAGTAGATGCCTATGAAGTCTACGACAAAGACGGTTCCTTCCTTTCGGTACTGTACACAGACTTCCACCCACGCGCGGGGAAACGCGCAGGAGCCTGGATGACCTCCTTCAAAGGACAATGGATCGATGAAGAGACAGGAGAAAACAGCCGTCCGCACGTGATGCTGGTGATGAACTTCACCAAACCCACGGAAAGTCGCCCGGCACTCCTTACCTTCGACGAAGTCATCACTTTCCTGCACGAATTCGGACACGGTCTGCATGGAATGTTTGCCAACACCACCTATGAAAGCATGAGTGGCACCAGTGTATATTGGGATTTCGTAGAATTGCCTTCACAACTGATGGAAAACTTCGGTATCGAAAAAGAATTCCTCAATACCTTCGCAAAACACTATCAGACCGGAGAACAAATTCCTGCCGAATTGATACAGCGCCTGGTAGATGCCGCCAACTTCAATGCAGCCTATGCTTGTCTGCGTCAGGTAAGCTTCGGCTTGCTGGATATGGCCTGGTATACACGCAATCAGCCTTTTGATGGAGATGTGAAAGCATACGAACAACAGGCATGGGCACGGGCACAAATCCTTCCCGTTGTAGAAGAAGCGTGCATGAGTACACAATTCTCCCATATATTTGCCGGAGGATATTCCGCCGGATATTACAGCTACAAATGGGCAGAGGTACTGGATGCCGACGCATTCTCCTTATTCAAGGAAAAAGGCATATTCAACCCGGAAGTAGCTCAGTCTTTCCGTGACAACATTCTTTCCAAAGGAGGTACCGTGCCTCCGATGGAACTATACAAACGTTTCCGTGGACAAGAACCAACCATTGATGCATTATTGATACGTACCGGTATTCAAAAATAACAGAACAATGAAAAAATACATCTATCTTCTTTCTTTCGTATTAGCCTTACCTTTTCTGAGTGCCTGTGACAATTCGGACGATCTTGAAGGTATCTTCACTGGCAAGACCTGGGTATTGACAGATATATTTCAGAACAACAAAACAGGCTATTTCAACTGGGTAGAAGGATTGTCTGATGAACAAATAGAGATCTCCAAAAAAGCATTGACACAAGAGGGTAACTATAATATTGCATTTACAGGAACACTTGTAGATGAGACCATATCCGGGACATATACAGGAAAAGCAGTAACAGCGACTTTTTCCAACGTCAAATGGAGCGCCACCCAAAGCAAAGCATTCAAGTCTACAGACTTTAGTGCCTCCAGCGATGGAGATCCATTGGCTAAGGAGTTCCTCTACGGTCT
>DALZBD010000522.1:0-2991 GCA_031977515.1 Bacteroides sp.
GCCGAACGCGTATACATACTGCCGCTTTCCGCAAATGTATAATCCAGTGTAAATTCTACTATTTGTGGCTCTTCTGGTTCCGGAGCAATAGTTTCTTCTTGCCCGCAAGCCATACACATAAATAAGGGTACTACTAATAAAAAAATCTTTTTCATGATGTGATAATTTGAGTTAAGTATTGATATTGATTTGTTTCTCAGGAGATAAAAATCTTATTTATAAAAGGATATAATATGTGTTCATAGTATATAATAATAGTTTGTTATAGTCTTCTTACAAATGCTTTTGCAGTAACATTCCTAAAGATTGTACAAATAAACGTCTTTTTTACGAATAATCAAAATGTTCAACAAAAAAACACTTCTTACAAGACTGTTTTTTCTTTGTAAGAAGTGTTTCTATGATATGGGAGTGTTTTACAATAAATCCAGCATCAGCGGTATATCATCTTCCTGAATGCCCTGTTCCAGCAATACCGGTTTGTCTTTGTAGAAAAGCTCCAGAAATTGCTCCTTCTCCATTCCCGTAAGGATGGCTTTGGAGTACATCTCAATGGCTTTCTCCGTATTTCCCATGCTCCAGGCTATATGCCCGGCATTGAGGTAGTCCACAGCAGTCGGATGCGTAGCAATTACTTTGTCGTAATACCGGGCAGCCTGTTCATTTTTGCCACTGACAAACGAGCACCATCCGATGGCACGCCATACTTTGATACTATCGGGTTTCAGGAAATCCAGTTTGAAGAAGTGGTTGAGTGCTTCCTCGTCCCGTCCCAGTTCGGTGAGGCAACTGCCGATGCAGTAAAGAACCTGCGTATTTTCCGGTTGTACCTCTTCCACTTTCCGGTAATAGGCGAGTGCCTGCTCAAAATCTCCCGAGAGCCGGTAGCAGGTAGCCAGGTGGCGGTTGGTCCAGACATGGTCCGGCTTCAGCATATCCGCTTTGAGGTAGGCGGCGATTGCCTGATCGTATTTTTTCTCCTTTTGTAGAGAATAGCCCCGTTTCTGGTATATCTCCGCGTCACCCGGTGAGAGAGAAAGCAGATCGGCATATACAGTCGCAGCTTCGGCATAATGCTTCTTGCGGAAATGAAACTCAGCAATGGCTGCCAGCCTTTCGGGCTGGAAAAGAAAACCACGTAAGACCGGATTTCGATGAAGTAAGAGTTTATCTGCAAAGATGTCATGAAACTCCCTTCTGCGTGAGTTCAGCTTGTAGAAGCGGTAGAGGTCGTGGATATACTGGGTACTTACTGTCTCCGGACGTGCGATGAAATCTTTCATATGGCCCGATTTCTGCTCCTCATTCATCTCGTTGAGCTGTTGATCGGTCAGCTGATTCAACATCATTTCCCGTTGTGATTCAGGCATCTGCATGAAGGTGAAGCACAGGGAATACTTGTCGCTGTCGCAGAAAAATCCCGATTGCAGGATCAGGTCGATCACATTGGCAGGCTGATCGGATTGATGGCGAAATTGACCGACTACCGAAGAATGCTGCTTGTCGAAAGGGTAAAACCAATTGCTGAACTCCCGGAAGAAAGGATAGCTCTTCAGATGAGCAAAAGTACTCATGTATACATCTGCTCCTTCTATCTGAAGTTCGTTGATCTCCCGAAGTTTATCTTCCAGACCGGCCTTTTCCATTGCTTCGGCCCAATCCGGGTTGTGATCTTCCTTGTCTTCGTCGCCCTCTTCCCCTCCGAATTTCGAAGAGCGGAGTTGAGATACATTGCGCATCATCTCCGGGATGATCTCTTCCCGCATGCGGCGATCGATCTTCTCTGTCTCCTGACTCAGCAGCAGTTGCACATAGATACGGTTGAGCTCTCTGGCAAAAGAGGGATTCTCAGCCAACAGCGCAAGGCGGCCCGTAAACTCCGGATAGAGCAACAGGCGACTCCCGTAGATGTGGCAGATAAGTACAAAACTCACCAGAGCACGCTGGCTGAGGCGTATGTTGTCGTGGTGCATGGCATCGATCAGCCACATGAGTTTGCGCATGTCTAAGCACTGCATCAGGCTGAGCATAACTGCACTGGCAAACAAACATTGATCGGAGGCAGAGATCAGATCCGAATGGAGCAGGTCCTGCGCATCCGTCTCATCCTTGCTGTTCCAGGATATATTTGTCCATACGGCCTGGAAGATGTTTTTCTGTGCCTCCTCGTGTTGTCTGAGAATAGGCTCTGTATCCTGATGCAGCAGGTCTCTGAGAGCGATCTCTTCGGTGAAAGTCTCCAGGGTATGCAGCAGGTTCTGCAGGTCGCGCGGACGGATCTCTCCGGTATGTTGTGTGCGGCACAGATGATAATAGTGCGGGGAGACCTGATCGAGCAGGGCAATGCGTGCCCGGTCTGCAATCTCCCAGGTTTCTGTCAGAAGCTTGTTGTATAGTTTTTTTCGTTCGGGATCGGCTGTACCCTGCCGCATGTATTGCAGCATATAGGTATACGAGGTCTGTATACCTTCGAAACGGGTACGAAGTTCCCAGTCCGTACACTGCCAGAGATAGGGCTCCAGCTGTGTCAGGGCCTCCCGCAATCGTTTCTGTTCGATAAACCGGGTTATATATTGATGCTGTTCATTGATCTGTTTTTCGTTCATACATTACAGTTTTTATTTGGAGTTGAACCAGGTCAGGCGCCTCCAGAATCCTTCAAACGGACCTTGCTTGTGACGGCTTAGCCACCAGTGGGAGAACGCCATTTGTAGAAGTACAAAAACAATGCCAAAAATAAAACTGTATGTAATGCCCAGATAACGTCCCAGCTCGAATCCCCAATGGTAGAAAAGAAGCGATCCGATGATCGACTGACCGATGTAGTGGGTCAGACTCATCTTACCGTAAGAGGTAAACGGCATGAAGAAGCTTTTGTTCTTGCTGCGATAGAAGGTAAGCAGTAGTCCGGTGACCAATACCAGCATGAAACTGAGATTTTTCAGGGAACCTACGATCACATTGAGAGGTGCCAGGATAGCTCCGCGTTCG
>DALZBD010000523.1:0-2986 GCA_031977515.1 Bacteroides sp.
ACATAAGCACAAAAGAGCAGATATTTAGCCTATCAATTATTTGTAGAATCTGAATTCCTTTTGTTCATCTGTTCTTTTGTCTAAAAAGCTTCTGCAAAGATAGGAATAAATCCCAAAGAAGAAGAGGAAGGTAAACCATACAGGCCGGAAGCGATGCAACCGGCCTGTTGAAAAGGTGTATGATATGGCTTTAATAGATTTCTATTTCATCTACATACAGATCTGCGAGGATAATATCTTCCGGAGTATCTTTGCGACAGTCTATACCGTTGCGCAATGTACCGCCCCCCTGTATACGTATTTTCACATATTGTGCTTCCACGGGATCAAAGTTGATCACGTCTGTAAATGCTTTGCGTCCGCGTTCGGGATATTCTTTTTCCAGTACCTCTTCTGCTACGGTCTGGTAAGATTCGCCATCGGCAGAGATCTCGATCACAGCTCCTTTGGCTGGAAGTATACGATAGGCAGGATTGAAGAGCGTACCGAATACTACTTGTCTGATCTGCTGCGGTGCATCGAACTTCATGACAAATTCGAGTTCCGGATTGTCTTTCCTGAGTTTGTGACTGGTCCAGGGGGTGTAAGAGGCGTTGTTTCCTCTTTTTCCGTTGGTGATGCCCAATGTGTTGGGGTCGGCTCCGAGGTAGTCGTTTTCTCCGAAGCTGTCTCCTGTCATCCATCCGGCTCTCGGGGCACTCAGGAATTTCTTTCCACTGATCAGGTTGCCATACAGAGGTTTATGTATGACCTTACCCAGCATTTTGCCGTCTTTGAAGGCAGCAGCTTTCAGGTCGATGTTGCCTTCGAGCAGGAAGGGCTCTTCGTAGCGGATCTGACGGGGCGAAGGTTCAGTACCATCTACAGAGTAATAGATCTCTGCATCGGGGTAGTAAGTTTCCAGTCTTACGTGCAGGCCGTTATCGTTGAGTACATTGGTGTATACATTCACGTCGAAGAAGTTGCGACAGGCATTTACTCCGAGGAGATCCATGCGGTCGAATTCGCCGACCAGACGTTTGCAGAAGCTTTCCCAGTCTTTGTTCTCATCCAATGTCCAGGCAGTTTCAGCAACCACAAGGGCTCTCGGGAAGATCTGGTAATCTCTCTTCTCCAATGTATACATATACTCGGACCAGGTATTTCCCTGGAATCCGATGATGTGTTTTTTCACCAGTTCGTCGGCATCTTCCGGCACAGGGTCGAAGGAGTATACCTTTTTCAGGGTTTCGTATCCTCCGATGGTCACCGGTGCAAACTCCGGATCTTCCTGGTAGTAGTCCAGATACATGTGCGGACTGGGTGTCATTACTACATCGTGTCCGGCTCTGGCTGCGTTGAGCCCTCCCTTTACACCTCTCCACGACATGACAGTAGCATTCGGTGCCAGCCCACCTTCGAGGATCTCGTCCCAGCCGATGATGTTTCTTCCTTTGCTGTTGATGTATTTCTCCATCCGGGTGATGAAGTAGCTCTGGAGCTTGTCTTCCTTGCTGTGCTTCACACCGTCTACCGGACTGGGAGTGGTATCGTCTTTCAGACCGAGTTTTTTGATGAGACCCTGGCAATGTGCACAGTTTTTCCAGGCGGTTTTCGGACATTCGTCTCCACCCACGTGGATATAGGAGCTTGGGAAGAGTTCGATCACTTCGTCTATCACGCCTTCGAGGAAGGTAAAGGTCTCTTCTTTGGGACAGAATACCTCTTCGAAGATACCCCAGATCCCTGTTACTTCATACACAGTATCCGGACGGCAGGAGAGTTCGGGATAAGAAGCCAGTGCCGCGATGGCATGACCGGGCATCTCGATCTCGGGGATCACGGTGATGTATTTGCTGGCAGCATAGGCAACCACGTCTTTGATCTCTTCCTGGGTATAGTATCCACTGTGTTCTTTTCCGTCGAATACGTGCGGCCAGTTGGTAAAGTAATAGTCTACCAGTGTATGTTTACGCTTGGAACCCACTTCGGTGAGTTTCGGGTATTTCTTGATCTCGATGCGCCATCCCTGGTCGTCTGTCAGGTGCCAGTGCAGGGTATTCATCTTGTGAATAGCCATCAGGTCGATAAACCGGTAGGTGTATTCGAGTGGGATGAAATGACGACACGGGTCGAGGTGCATCCCCCGGTAGCCGAAACGCGGAGCGTCTTCGATCTCTACGGCAGGTACCGACCAGGCGGCACGCTTGTCTGCCTTGTCGCCATAGATGGCAATGGGAAGCAGCTGATAGATCGTTTGTACTCCGTAGAAGAAACCGTTGGGCTCGGAGGCAGTGATCACGATGGCTTCCGGACTTACAGAAAGACGGTAGGCTTCCTTTTCCAGTCCTTCTGTGGTGACAAAGCGGATCACGGGCTGGCTTTCCGTTGCACTGGCTGCCTGTTGCAGGGTGATACCTGAAGTGGTTGCCACTCTTTCGGCCAGTCCGTCGGCAATAGCTTTTACCTCAGGCGCACAGCCCTCGGTGAGGATCGCTACTTTGTTGTTGAGTTGGAAACGTCCCTCTTTAGGGGTCATCTGATTGGGTAGCGGAACCAGGTTGTACTCGTTCGCCACCTCCTTTGTCTGTTGGCATCCGGGGGTGAAGATGCAGAAAAGTGACAAAAGAAGAGAATAAAATCCTTTCTTCATGTTCTGTGATGTGTGTTAAGTGAGTAAATAAATGATGTTCAATCCCGCCAAATTTACGATAATATTTTCAGATTCTACTCTTTTTTTAAGAGCATCTTTTTAGATGCTGTTTAAATTTTGCCTACGTCGACCGTTGGTTCCACAAAAAGTTTATGATGGGTTTTTTGATTTCGTCGAACGCCTTAGTTGACTGTGCCGATTTTCGATGTGACTACGTCGACCGCTGTGTTGGCTACGCCGATCTTCGATTCACTCTTTCTTCAGTGCTCTTTTTGCCCCATTTACCTCTTTTTTAGACGCAAGGTATTGCGTCTCTACAAGTGGGTGTTTTCTGAATGTGATATACTTGTAGAG
>DALZBD010000524.1:0-2978 GCA_031977515.1 Bacteroides sp.
ATGGATTTCGCCGTTGAAGACAGAGACATAGAGGCGGTATATCGTATAAAAGAACTCGACGGAGCATCGTTTATGCTACATGTACGTGGAGATAGTATGTATCCGACCTATAGCAATGGGGATATTGTGGCCGTAAAGCGTATAGGTAGCGCAGGGGCGATCCAATGGGGACGACCTCACCTCATCAGTACGGCAACCCAGGGATTGTTGCTGAAAAGGATCTACGATTCCAGGAATGCCATAGTGGCAGTCAGCGACAATCGGGCCTACCCGCCTTTGTGTATAGAAAAAGAAGAAATTTCCGGAGTCGCACTTGTGGTAGGCTCTATACGTTTTGAGGATTATTGAGTTGGAAATAACCCACCGTCCTACGCTTCTCTGAGGCGTGGAGCGGTAGGATTGTATACATGATCGTAGAGAATATTTCAGATATATACCGATAACAGAGATTTTTTGTCAGGATTCTGCTCATCCTGACTGCGAATACCACCTATGATCGTCACTCTCTCTTATTTAATTTTAAAGGTTTTGCTTTAAAGTATAATAATGTTCCTTCTCACTTTTGCATACCTCTTAACGCTATTCCTCTGTATCTTTGCGTGTTAAATAAAAACAGAGGGGTGCAGAACCGGTAATCTTTCCTGCAGGCAGATTATCGGATGATCTTCTTCGCTGTTCGAACACTAAATAACAACATATGCTGGGCAAACTGAAATTAATCTGGTATCTCTTGCAGATCCTGTTGCTTGTACGCGCTTTGATGAAGCAGCGACACACCTTCAACAGTGGGAAAAACTCTTTTGGAAAAGTGGCGAATCTGCTTATTACGCTCTGGTTCGTGGTGCGTAAGGTACGTTTGAGGGTGCGTTGATTTGTATAACAGGAAGTTTTTGAGAAAATAATGAAACGGGGAGATATTACTAAAGAATCTTATGTGTCTGTCGGTCATTCTTCCCGTTCGCAGGAAGAGGCACCTTCTTTGCGGCAGCAGGAATTGCGTATCGGGAATGTGGTAAAAACCAAACGCGGCAGGCTGCTTACTGTGACTGCCGGGAATATAGGGGAGATTGCTGTCGGAATATCCGACTATCGTCCGGTTCCCTTAACTACTCAGGTCTTGCAGAGTTTTGGTATTTACCGGGCGAAGAAAGGCAATAAATATTGTATGGATGCTTTCGACGGATACTATTTTATTTTTACGGGACGTATCGGCATGATGTATAAAGTGGACCTGGGCACTATCGGACATCCCATACGGTATATCCACCAGCTTCAGAACCTTTACTATTCACTCACCGGAAGGGAACTCAGAAGGGCGACTGAGCAAAATGACCGATCAGGTGTTCGATGATCTTGTCGAGCAACAGTATCTCAGCCCGGTCTCTTTGTGCAGCTGTATGTGTATGTACAGGCTCTGTCATGTGGGGAAACTTAAATATACCATAATAAGATTCTTTCTCCCATTTATGAATAACTACTTCGCATTTACAATATAAGGTCACGCGTAGCCATTGCAGGGCCAGCGTTACACTGGGACGTGAGATGGTATCGTCGTAACTGTTCCAGTTCTGCTCCACCTCCATCTTATCGGGAAATCTGTATCTTCCCGAATCGTATACAAAGATATCATTTACCGGGACTTCAAATCCCAATTTCTTCAATCTCTCGGCTTGTCGGCGTGTAGTAAGTTGTAAATACATATTTGTAAGCATACATAGTTTGATTTGTTAGAACAAACCTTTTCGTCTGAGTGTTTTGTAGGAAATAAAATTAATACTGTTGTCATGCATAAAATAGATATACCTGCTAAAGGAAACAAGAAAAGAGTAGTGATCATCGGTGGTGGATTTGCGGGATTGAAGCTGGCCCGTAAACTAAAATCGGACCGGTTTCAGATCGTTCTCATTGATAAGAACAATTACCACCTTTTTGTACCTCTTCTGTATCAGGTGGCTACAGCAGGTATAGAGCCCAGTGCTATCTCTTTTCCTTTTCGTAAGATTTTCAGGAACCGGAAGGATTTTCATGTGCGTCTGTGTGTAGCCGAGCGCGTAGTACCCGAGCAGAATACGCTGGAAACTTCCATTGGGTCTCTGGACTACGATTATCTGGTTATTGCTACAGGAAGCAGTTCCAATTATTTCGGAAACAAAGAATTGCCCAAAACCACCATGGCGTTGAAAGACACTTCCGAAGCCCTTTTCAATCGTAATAAAGTGCTGGAAAGCTTTGAACTGGCCCAGAATACAGTGCGTCCGGAAGAGATGGATCCTTTAATGACGTTTGTGATTGTAGGGGGTGGCCCTACAGGGGTAGAACTTGCCGGGGCACTGGCTGAGATGCGCAACTACATTCTTCCCAAAGACTATCCGGACCTGGACATGAGCCATATGCGTATCATACTGGTGGATGCGGGACCACGTTTGTTGTCTGCTTTCCAGGAGAAATCATCGGAAGGTGCACAGAATTACCTGAAGAAAAAGGGAGTCGAACTGCGGTTGAATACCAAAGTAGAAGATTATCTAGACAATGAACTGATACTGGGGGATAAAAGTACGATTGCCACAACAAATGTGTTCTGGGTGGGTGGTGTACAGGCCAATAGCATGGATGGATTCCCGAAAGAGATATACGGACATGGCAACCGGATACAAGTGGACGAATTTAGTCATGTGAAAGGATATCAGAATATATTTGCCATTGGCGATACAGCGCTGATGACACTGGAGGATTATCCCAAAGGACATCCGCAACTGGTACAACCGGCACAACAGCAGGCTGCCCGGTTGGCGGATAATCTGCTCCGTCTGGAGAAGGGAGAAGAGCTCCGGCCCTTTGTATATCGCAACAGAGGGATTATGGCAACCATCGGACGCAATCATGCGGAAGTAGAATTGCCTCATCCCAATATCCGGTTTGGTGGATTTATGGGATGGTTTGTCTGGCTGTTTATTCACCTGATGAATATTCTGGGAATA
>DALZBD010000525.1:0-2976 GCA_031977515.1 Bacteroides sp.
AAAATAAGCTTTATACCAGTCCGACATTTTATTATTCCAAGGGCTCAGGCTTCGAATATTTCCCTCCCACTTTACAAGTGGTTTAAAAAAACGATTTTAAAGCGATTGGAAATATCCAAATTGACATATTATTTCATCAAAAACATTCATTTCGTCAGAGAAAATCAGTTGAAAACCTATATACCAACAAATACAGGCCCATTTTTAATATCATTTTATCACCACACACACTTCTTTGACCATAACTCTGAAAAATCAAAAACCTGCTTTTCATCGAAAAAACAGATCTTTCCCTCTTTACCATGACGGATAAAGCCAGTAACTACTATTTGTGTGAAAATATATTTTCAACGAAACATTTACATTGCAAATCGTTTATGCCCCTCTACCATTCAGTTGAAATTTCCAATATATATTTGTCCATATTTACAAGGTATCTGTAGTCCTGTAGGGACGTTACAGCTTAGCCCAGGGTAAGTGAGCGTAGAGCAACGTAGCGAATGCCACCCTGGGTGTAAATGGGTTATGTAGAAGTTAGTGCTGTAAGTACGACACAAATGACAAACGCCACTTGTTTTGTGTCGTACCTATGGCACTAACCGGAAAACAAATGATTGTAAACCCAGGGTGGCGTTTGTTTTACCTTCGCTATCGCTACGGCTTCACTGCACTTATCCTGGACTAAGTTGTAACGCCTCTTCAAGGCTACAGATACATTGTAAATATGGACGAATATATCCGGAGAATTTTTCAACTAAAATGAAGTACCCTCAGTTCGGGGATTAATCTGATCATCCCCGTCCTATTACAGATTATCTCGAAGCATGGATCTTCAACTCATCGATCAGATGAGTTGCCCGGCCCTGCTTCTCTATCATATACAACATATACCGTACATCCACCCCTATACAACGCTGCAAAGCAGGTTCAAAAATAAGATCGCCGCTCATTGCCTCCCAGTTGCCATCAAATGCAAGCCCCAGCAGTTCACCATCGGCATTGAAGATAGCACTTCCCGAGTTTCCACCGGTAATATCATTATTGGTGATGAAGCAAACATTCAACTCTCCGTCCCGGTTGGCATAGCGTCCGAAATCGCCTGACCGCAGCAATCTCAGGATCTCCGGTTGCACAGCAAAATCCGGATCCCCCTCATGGCTTCTTACCTTTTCAAAAATACCTTGTGTAGTGGTATAATGGTTGTACCAAGCCCCATCGAAAGGAGTGTATCCGGCCACCGTACCCATACTCAGTCGCATGGTAAAATTGGCATCCGGATAAAAATTACGTCCGGCATACATCCTGCGCACCGCATCATTATAAAGCCGCTCTCCGCGTTCCACCTCCATAGAAGCCTCCTGTATACGCTGATTCATATCAAAATAAGTTATGATCAGATCGATACCCAGCGACACAGCCGGATCGTCAAACATACTGTAGGCAGTATCCTGCTCCAGGAAAAGCTTCAGGCCACGAGGTGTGGGAATTTCAGAGGTACGATAGAGCCAGTCCACATACGCCCGCTCGTCTCCGCCAAACTCCTCTGTAATGGTCTTGTAAAGTTCGGGAAGATACTGCTCATCCACATGACGGGGATACTCCCGCAGCATGGCCGTAAACACCTCTTTGTCGATATCCAGATCGAAGTTGGCATACTTATCCATCAGGTCTTTCATGCGGGCCACTACCACCTCCTCTTCGTCTCCAAAATCAAAATTCAGGATAGTAAGAGCCAGTTGCACCAGTTCCGGCCCGTTCAGAAAACTCTCTGCGAAATAGGCGATCGCCCGGTTGGTCTCGCGACGGTTCTTATAATTCAGTTCGAGATCCGTAAACAGATGCAGCAACTGTCCGCGTTCGGCCGGTGTACTGTGGATCCACTGACGCACCGTATTCTCCATGTCGCGCTTCTTCTCCACCACACCGAGCTTGCGTATAGCCCGGTTCATCCCGATGCTGTTTTTCCAGTAATTGGAGCTTTCATCGTATTTAGCGGCATACTTGATACGTATCTCATCGTCCCGATCCATCTCCCTTTTCCAGATCTCCTGCTTGACACCCCGGATATCGATCATCGCCTGATTCATGCCATTCATCCGCTCTTCCACCCCGAAAGAGGTAATGTAGCGATCCGTCATTCCCGGATAGCCGATCGTCATGGCAAACGAGCCCTCGCGATATCCGTCGAGCGAAACGGGTACTACATACTCGGGGCGGTAAGGTACATTCTCCGGTGAATATTCGGCAGGTTGGTTAGCAGCATCCGCATAGATGCGGAAAACAGAGAAGTCGCCCGTATGGCGTGGCCACACCCAGTTGTCTGTGTCCCACCCGAATTTTCCCACAGAAGAGGGAGGGGCAAATACGAGACGCACGTCGTTGAAATCGCGGTAAACAGAGAGCCAGAACTCATTTCCTCCATAAAAAGCATCCACAACAGGCACCAGCGTAGAGTCTTTCGCTAAGACCTCTTCACGGATCTGTAACATCACGGAGTCGATATGCTGGATGCGGTCATTTTCCGATGTCTGCGCTCCCACACCTTTCAGTACCCTTTTGGTGACATCCTCGGTGCGTAGCAGGAAGCGGACATACAATTCAGGGTTGGGAAGTTCCTCTTCCCGGGTGCGGGCTACAAATCCCTCCTGGATCAGATCCTGTTCCAGGGTGCTATGCTGCTGTATAGCACTGAATCCACAATGATGATTGGTAAATACCAGACCGTCTTCCGAAACTACTACTCCGGAACAAAATCCGCCGAAACTCACGACCCCATCTTTCAGGGAAGGCTTCCTGGGATGATAGAGTTTATCGGCAGAAAGGTTCAAGCCCAGCGATTTCATCGATTTTTGTGTTTGTTTGTCAAGATTTCCCAGCATCCACATTCCTTCATCCGCCCGAAGATCGGATGTGAGAATGAGGACAACCAGAAAAACAATTTGTCTGATTTTCATGGTAGTATACTCTTTTCTATTA
>DALZBD010000526.1:0-2965 GCA_031977515.1 Bacteroides sp.
TGTTGTATGTGCATCTTTCTTCGTCTGTCCTTCGTCAGGAACTGATGATGGGCAGGGAGATGCTGGTTCGCAACCTCAATCGCAAAGTGGGGGCTACGGTGATCACAGATATTGTATTCCGCTGAAAAAACAGAAAAGCTATCAGAGGATTGCCTTTCCGCACACGATTTCATCCATACATACATCGAATTCTTCTACGGGTATATCTTCTACCACCTGAAAAGGGAAACAAATTCCTATTTTGTATGCTTTTACTAAAGGAAGTAGCCTGTCGTAGTAGCCTTTACCGCGTCCCAGTCTGTTTTTCCTAAGATCGAATGCGACTCCGGGTACAACGACCAGGTCGATCTCTTCGTATCTGGTAAAAGGTGTGCCGAGGGGTTCTGTGATCCCGTAACTTCCCGGAGTGGTTTGTTGTATGCCGGAATATTCCCGTAGTTCCAGCCAGTCGCCGGAGACTACAGGCAATAAGATCCTTTTTTTCTCTTTCCAGGCTTCGATGAATTCATGGGTGAATACTTCGTCATTCAGGGAATGATAAAGCAATACCGTCCGGGCTTTCCGGAACATGGGATGATCTTCCAGTTCCGAGAGAATGTCGGCAGACCACTCTCTAAGCGTAGAGTCTGCGTAACGGATTTTCTCTTTCCGTATCTGCCTGCGCAGTATGGTTTTCTTCGCTTTCATGATCGGGGACAGGCACTACTTCTTCTTCTTCTGCTGCGACAAAGGGCGGTTTGGGAAATGATTCACCATTTTCCAGCAATTCAAGTGCCTGTTGTACGGCATTGTCGGATTTGTTGATATACTTGATGTATTCTTCTCGGCCCAGCATATTGTAGAGGATATTCCCGTATATATTTCTTTCGAGATGCTTGTAAGACTTCTGAATGAGAATATTCCGTCTTTTGACTCCTTTGCTGTCGGCGTACTGGATAAATTGTTCCATCACGTTCCGTGCGCGCAGGTAATTGATCAGGGAGGTCTCGTCGGTATATTTACTCAGAGCTTCCCGGTTGCGATCTGTATATTGGAAACTGAATTGCAGGGTCAGATTCCGGTTCAATACCGTAGTCAGGTAGGAAGAGGTTCCGATGGTGTCCTGAGGAACGAATACATCCGGCATGATACCACCTCCACCATACACTGCGCGTCCTATGCGTGTGGAGTAACGCAGGTTTTCGTCCAGCTTGATGCTGTCTTTGGAGAAGAATTCACCGTGTTCGTAACGGGTGAGGATATCCAATTCGTAATTTTCGTCTTTACCGTTTTCGTACGGCCGCTGGATGCTACGCCCGGATGGGGTATAGTAGCGGGCTACTGTGAGACGGATGGCCGATCCGTCACTGAATTCGATGGGTTGCTGCACCAGACCTTTCCCGAAGGAGCGGCGACCGACCAGCATTCCCCGGTCGTTGTCCTGGATGGCTCCTGCAAAAATCTCACTGGCCGATGCGGAGGCTTCGTCGATCAGGACTACGATAGGAGTTTTCTGGCAACTGCCTGTACCGTCGGCATATTCATCCGTGCGTTTGTAATGAGTTCCTTCGGAGTATACAATGAGTTCTCCCTGAGGAAGGAATTCATTGACCATCCGTACGGCTGCTTCCATGTATCCTCCGGTATTCCTGCGCAGGTCGATGATGAGTCCTTTGGAGCCCTGATGATTGAGCACTGCGATGGCGCTCAACAATTCCAGATGAGTGGTGCGGCCGAATTTGGTGATCTGTATATAGCCGAAATCGGGAGTGATCATATAGGCTGCTTCGACAGTGTGTTGGGGAATGTCGCCCCGCGTAATGTTGAACTGGAGCAGTTCTTTCTCTCCGTATCGTTTGATCCCTATTTTTACCTGGCTTCCTTTCTTTCCTTTGAGGGTACGCATAGCGACTTCGTTTGTCAGTTGCTTTCCAACAAACAGAGAGTCGTCTACAGTCACAATACGGTCTCCTGCCAGCAGTCCGACCTTTTCAGAGGGGCCTCCGGGGATCACGCTGTTTACATGAATGGTATCTTCCTGTATGGTGAACTGAATACCAATCCCACTGAAACTTCCTTCCAGTTCTGAATTGACCTCCTGCAGGTATTTGGCTGGTATGTAGGAAGAGTGTGGATCGAGTTCCGCAAGGATCTGCGGCATGGCTTTCTCGATCAGGTCGGATATCTTAACTGAGTCTACGTATTGATCGTCTACCACGCGCAGCAAGGCATTGAGCTTATTGGAAGAGGCATTGATAATTCCGATGCGACTGCCTGCGAAGCTCCTGGCGTAAAATGTGCCGATCAGAATTCCTGCTACAACGCTCACAGCTATGATGACAGGAGTGAAACGGAAAGAATTTTTTCCACTCATAATTTTCTATTTATCTGTTTCTGTCTGAATTCATTTGTTTGGATTCTCCATATCTATGTAGAGCACCTCTATATTTGCACGTTTGAGAAGATTGATGCCGTCTTCCAAACGGTATTTTTCCGAATAGACCACTCGTTTGATACCTGCCTGTATGATGAGCTTGGAACATTCTATACAGGGTGAGGCGGTTACATAGAGAGTAGAGCCGTTGCTGCTGTTGTTGGAGCGTGCGATTTTGGTGATGGCATTGGCCTCGGCATGCAATACGTAGGGTTTGGTCTGATTACTTTCATCTTCACACACATTTTCGAATCCTGAAGGCGTACCGTTGTAGCCATCGGATATGATCATTTTGCTTTTAACGATGAGAGCCCCCACTTTTCTGCGTTGGCAATACGAATTTTCTGCCCAGATGGAGGCCATCCGCAGGTAGCGCTTGTCCAACTCGATCTGTTTGTCTGATAATGTGTCCATCTTTATGAAATACGAATTTTATTTTGCTACACGGAAAATCAGCATACGGGTATACCCTTCATGTATGTAGTACAGATACAGGTTGTTATAGTCTCCTGAGTATTTAGTAGCGTTTTCCAGACCGTAGAGGAACTCCTT
>DALZBD010000527.1:0-2949 GCA_031977515.1 Bacteroides sp.
TTCCTATTTGCAAATATAATTAATAACATCCATTTATACCAAGCTTTCACAGAAAAACTTCATTTTCCTGCACAATCTGGTAACTAAACCAAAGGATAGAAGGTTCAGAAAACACAGTAATAGATAAAACAAATAGTTAACAAAGGCACCTAAACACCCATATAACAACGATTTATTTTTCTAAAGAAAAAAATCCCCCTCTGTCCGGATATACAACAGACAGAGAAAGATTAATTTAAAATATACTAATAAAAACGGGGATCAGGACTTGCGGAAAGGTGGCTTCACCACTACAGCCCGCAGGCGACGCCCTCTTACATCGAGAGCAATTTCCCTGCCGGGAACAGCAAATTCAGGCTTCATATATCCCATTCCAATACCGATCTTACGTGTCGGAGAAAGTGTACCGGAAGTGACTGTACCTATAGGCTCTCCATCGGGAGTGACCAGCGTATATCCCGCCCGGGGAATCCCCTTATCGAGCAATTCGAATGCAGCCAGTTTGCGGGTAATGCCTTCGCCCTTTTGCTTCTCCAGCAATTCACGTCCGATAAACTCCTTGCCATCGACAAATTTAGTGATCCAGCCCAGCCCGGCTTCCAACGGTGAAGTGGTATCATTGAGATCATTGCCATACAGGCAGAAGCCCATCTCCAGACGCAGGGTATCACGGGCTCCCAGGCCTATCGGTTTCAGACCATAAGCAGCACCCTTTTCAAACAGTGCATCCCATACCTGACCGGCTACCTCGGGATAGAAATAAAGTTCGAACCCGCCTGCACCGGTATAGCCGGTATTCGACAGAATCACATCGGGTACTCCGGCAAAAGTGCCTACCTTAAAAGTATAATAAGGTATCTGCGAAAGATCGACATCGGTAAGTTGCTGCAACAGCTCCGTAGCTTTCGGACCCTGTACGGCAAGCTGAGCCATACGGTCTGATGAGTTTTCCAGAATAGCCCCCACGGTATTGTGCGCTACGCACCAGTTCCAGTCCTTTTCGATATTGGAAGCATTGACCACGAGCAGGTATTTCTCGGGTTCATAGTGATAGACCAACAGATCGTCTACAATCCCTCCTTTATCGTTGGGAAAGCAGGTATATTGTATTTTACCGGGAGTGAGGGCAGCTACATTGTTGGAGGTCACTTTCTGCAAAAAGGCAAGTGCCTGAGGTCCTTTGACCCAGAATTCGCCCATGTGCGATACATCAAATACGCCTGCATCGTTGCAAACGGTGAGGTGTTCGTCCAGAATTCCGGAATATTCGATAGGCATATTGTATCCGGCAAATTCATGCATTTTCGCACCCAGTGCGATGTGTTTCTCTGTGAAGGGAGTGGTTTTCATGAAATGTTATTTAAAGTTAGGATGTTATTTTTGTTTCTGATCCTCAAGATATTGTGTATCATACACATACTACAATCTTGTGTATATGAGACGCAAGGTATTGCGTCTCATATACTGGTTGTGTGTTTTCTTTTGAAAGCATAAACTTGTAGAGACGCAATACTTTGCGTCTCAGAAATACCTTACGCCTCAGAAAAACAACCAGCCGGAAAAATCAGAAGAAAGAGGGACTGTTGTGTACCAGTTCTGCTATCTTCACGATCACCTGAGTAGCCTTCTCCATGCTCTGCACAGGCACAAATTCGTACCGTCCGTGGAAATTGAGTCCTCCGGCAAAGATATTGGGGCAAGGCAATCCTTTGAAAGAGAGTTGCGCACCGTCTGTACCCCCACGGATGGGTTTCACATTCGGCTCCACTCCCACTGCTTTCATCGCATCAAAAGCAAAGTCTATGATGTGCATCACCGGCTCTATCTTCTCACGCATATTATAGTATTGGTCTTTCATCTCCAGTGTAGCGGTACCTGCGCCATACTCCTCATTGATACGGGCAGTCACCTCTTCCATCTTCTTCTTACGTTCCTCAAACTTCCTGCGATCATGGTCACGGATGATATAGGAAATAGTGGTCTGCTCCACATCCCCCTGCATCCCGATCAGGTGGTAAAAACCTTCGTAGCCTCGTGTAGCTTCGGGCACTTCATCTGTCGGCAACATACCTGCAAACTGATTGGCTACCCGTATGGAGTTGATCATCTTGTCTTTGGCATAGCCGGGATGCACATTGCGTCCTTTGATAATGACTTTGGCTCCGGCAGCATTGAAGTTCTCATATTCCAACTCCCCGACCTCACTGCCATCCATAGTATAGGCCCAGTCGCATCCGAAGAGTTCCACATCAAATTTATGTGCTCCCGCTCCGATCTCTTCGTCGGGATTGAAACCGATACGGATCTTTCCGTGTTTGATTTCCGGATGCGCCTGCAAGTATTCTATAGCAGAGATGATCTCCGCAATCCCTGCTTTGTCATCTGCTCCCAGCAGGGTGGTACCGTCTGTCACGATCAGGTCTTCACCCGTATGAAGCAACAGTTCGGGAAATTGCTTCGGTGAGAGCACTATATTTTCTTTCTGTGAAAGGATGATGTCACTTCCGTCGTAATTTTCTACCATACGCGGGGATACATTTTTTCCACTCATATCCGGGCTGGTATCTACGTGAGCAATAAATCCGATCACCGGCAGCGATTTATCGGAATTGGCAGGCAGTGTGGCAAACAGATAACCGTTGTCGTCGAGAGTGATCTCTTCCAGTCCCAACTCTTCCAGTTCGGTACGCAGGTATTTCACAAATTCCATCTGTCCCGGTGTGCTGGGAGTCACACCTGTCTCGTCATTGGACTGTGTATCAAAAGTCACATATTTCAAGAAACGTTCGATAAGTTTTTCCATACTTTTATTTTTTAGGAGTTAAATATTTATAGGTTGTAAAAATAGAAAAATACCCCTGAAATGTCAAGCATTTCAGGGGTATTTTTGTTCAGAGAAATTCAAGGGTATTTTGTTTATACAAATTCGAGACGCATATTTGCGTCTCT
>DALZBD010000528.1:0-2924 GCA_031977515.1 Bacteroides sp.
AGACAATAGCCGATCATCCGGAGATCGGAGATACGGGATTCTAAAAAAAATCAATGACCACCCTCTATAAGAACTCTCTCCTGTATTCTCTTATTCACTGGTTGACCACGTAATACAAGAGAATACAGGAGAGATCCATACACCTTACTTATAGGATACAGGTAAGTTATTGCAATATCAAAGCAACCCGTATATAACCAGACCCGGGTGTAGTAGTATACCAAACCCGGGTGTAGTAACATACCAGACCCGGGTGTAGCAACATACCAGACCCGGGTGTAGTAATATACTAAACCCGGGTCTGGTCATACATTTACAAGGAAGATACGGAAACCCTGATGTAGAGTTTTACAGCAGTTACTACCTTGTTGGGACTACTATCTGAGGCGCAAACCTTGCGTCTCTACAGGTCCGTTGGTTGCTATACTCTTACAGGACTTTATCATTCAGGAACGGAATACCCCGGTTTGTATACTTCGGATCAAAACCGGGATATTCTCCATGAAAAACCAGAATGTACTGAGTAACAGGCAAACTTTATTTTTCCGGATATACTTACCTATTGAAGTACAAAGGAAACCGTAGAGCGGATGTCCGCGGAAGAAGCACCGATATAGGCTTTGAACTTACCCGGATCTGCTTTCCAGTCGTGCGATCCTTCATCGAAATACATCAGGTCTTTTCTTTCGATCGTGAAAGAGACAAGTTGCTCTTCACCGGGTTGCAGGTCTACCTTATGGAAGCCTTTCAATTCTTTGACGGGGCGGAGTACCGGGCTTTTCTCTTGTCCGATATACAACTGGACAATCTCTTTTCCAGCAACCTTGCCTGTATTCCGTACAGGAACAGTCACTGTAATCTTATCGTTGTCTCCACTCAATGCCTGTTTGTCGAGCTGCGCTTTGCCATAGGTGAAAGTGGTATAGCTCAATCCATATCCAAACGGGAAAAGAGCCGGGATCTTTTTGGTGTCGTGCCAGCGATAGCCTACCAGGATGTCCTCTTTGTAGATCTGACGGATACTGTCTCCGGGGTAACTCATGTAATCAAAAGTATGTGCACCGTTGTCTGTTAGCTTAGCCGGGAATGAGAAAGGCAATTTACCACTGGGGTTCACCCGGCCGGAAAGAATATTAGCGATGGAATTTCCGGATTGAGAACCCAAATACCACGACTGTACGATGGCGGGAACTCTTTTCACCCAGGGCATTTCTACCGCATTGCCACTGATGAGTACCATTACCATGTTCTTATTCACTGCGAGGATCTCTTCGATCAGTTCATCCTGCCGGAAAGGCAGACTGTATGTGATCCGGTCACCGGCTTCACAATCCTGCAAATGATTTTTATTCAGACCTCCCACGTAGATCACCAGGTCGGCTTCCTTTGCCTGCGCTACCGCATCGGCACGCAGTGAATCCATCACAGACGCAGGGATCTCCTGCACATTGCCGTACATGGGACGACCGGACATATAGCCTTTGCTATATACTACCTTATCGCCATAGATAGCCTGCAGTCCGGCCAACGGAGATACCTCTTCTTTGACTTTGAGTTCGGAAGATCCTCCACCTTTTGTCAGACTACGGGTGGCGTTCTCACCCACTACCAATATACGGTTGTATTTGCTGTCATCAATAGGCAACAGCGGAGAAGACTTCTTATCTACGGCTGCATTTTTGAGTAAGACAGTACCCTCTTCACCAATCCTGCGGGCTACCTCGGCGTGTTCTTCATTGGCGAAAGAACCCCAGGGCCGCTGACTGTTCATAGCTGTACGGAAGATGAGTTTCAGGATGCGGCTGGCTTTGTCGTCTATGGTAGACATAGGTACCTCTCCACTCTTGAGCATATCCAGGTAGGGACGGGCCAGGTAGTAGTCGTCGTAGGTAAACTCAGACTCCGAGGTAAGTCCGTTGGTATACGATCCCATTTCTATATCCAGTCCGTACAATGCGGCTTCACGCGTGTCGTGCGCCCCACCCCAGTCGGTGATCACACATCCGTCGAAATTCCAGTCTGTTTTGAGTATTTTCTGCAAAAGCAAGTCGTTGTGACAGGCATGCTGGCCACGTACTTTGTTGTATGCACCCATGATGCTCCATGCCCCTCCTTCTTCTACAGATGCTTTGAAAGCGGGCAGGTAGATCTCATAGAGAGCACGGTCGCTGAGTTCCACATCGATATGTCCCCGCCACAATTCCTGATTGTTCAACGCGTAATGTTTTACACAGGCAGCTACACCGTTTTTCTGCAATTCCTGTATATAGGGTATTACAAGTATAGAAGCAAGATGCGGATCTTCGCCCATATATTCGAAGTTGCGTCCGTTCAGAGGAGTACGGTAGATATTTACACCGGGTCCCAGCAGCACATCTTTGCGACGGTAACGGGCCTCTTCTCCTATCGCTTTTCCATACAGGGCAGACATTTCCGGGTCCCAGGTTGCAGCCAGGCAGGTCAGCGCCGGAAAAGCCGTACAGGAATCATTGGTCCATCCGGCATTGCCCCAGGAATTCCACTGGATCTCTTCACGTACTCCGTGAGGACCGTCGCTCATCCAGAGTTCGGGAATACCCAGGCGAGGAACGCCGGCACTGCTGAATTTGCTTTGGGCATGGCAAAGAGCTACTTTTTCTTCGAGAGTCATGCGGCTGAGTGCATCCTGCACGCGTTCTTCCAGGGGTTTATTCTCGTCGAGATACACAGGTTGCTGCGCTTGGGCCGGGCTGAATAGTCCTACGGCCAGCGTAAAAAGAATAAGGATTTGTTTTTTCATTTTTGTATCAATAGATTAATTAAATATCAATTATATAGCTTTCGAAATACTCACTGTACGAACCCCACTTTAAGCCCGAAGGGCATCGCCGTCAGGCTAAGGATTACCAGCCCCGTAGGGGTTGTATGTTTGTAGCCCCGTGCGG
>DALZBD010000529.1:0-2922 GCA_031977515.1 Bacteroides sp.
CTGGTATAGATAAACAAATAATATGTACCTGGCAAACATTTCAATACCTGATAATTCTTAGCCTGACGGCTATGCCCTATGGGGCTGATTACCTACCACCCATATGGGGTTGGTAAAGACGTACTCTAAGCCAGCTCACTCCTATCCCGCCCAACTCTCTCTATCCAGATTGCGGTAGCTGATGGCTTCTGCCAGGTGAGAGGATTGTATGTCTTTACTCCCTTCAAGATCCGCAATGGTGCGTGCTACTTTCAATATTCTGTCGTATGCTCTGGCCGACAGTCCAAAGCGACTCATGGCGTTTTTCAACAATGACAATCCGTTTTCGTCGGGACTTGCATAGCGTGAAATGAGTTTGGGAGGCATTTGTGCATTGGTGTAAATCCCTGGGTAATCTGTAAAACGTTCTTTCTGGATCTCTCTTGCGCGTATCACTCTTTCGCGTATGGTGTGACTGGATTCGGAGAGCGTTCTTTGGGATATTTCTTCAAAGGGTACCGGTACGATCTCGATCTGCAGATCTATGCGGTCCAGTAAAGGTCCTGATATGCGGTTGAGGTACTTCTGTACTTGTCCGGGGCTGCACACGCAGGGTTTGGAGGGGTGATTGTAATAACCGCATGGACAAGGATTCATAGAGGCTACCAGCATAAAGCCTGCAGGGTACTCCACAGTGGATCTGACACGTGAGATGGTGATCTTACGATCTTCCAAAGGTTGGCGCAGCACTTCCAATGCGTTGCGGCTGTATTCCGGTAGTTCGTCCAGGAACAAAATACCATTGTGTGCCAGGCTGATCTCTCCGGGCTGCGGATAATTTCCTCCTCCAACGAGTGCAACCTGCGATACCGTGTGGTGAGGGTCCCGGAAAGGACGTACGGTGATGAGAGACGTTTGCCTGTCCAGCAATCCGGCTACCGAATGTATTTTCGTGGTTTCTAAACTCTCGGCCAGGGAAAGGGGAGGCAGTATCGAAGGAAGGCGCTTGGCTATCATGGACTTTCCACTGCCTGGGGTGCCGATCATGAGTATGTTGTGCCCTCCGGCGGCAGCGACTTCTGCGGCCCGTCTTACATTTTCCTGCCCTTTGACATCTGCAAAATCAAAGGCAAATTCTTCCTGCTTTTCATAAAACTCTTCTCTGGTGTTTACTACCGTAGGTTCTAACTCTCTTTCGGAGTTGAAAAATTCGATGACCTCTTTCAATGAATCTGCTCCGTATACAGTGAGGTTGTTGACTACAGCAGCTTCACGTGCATTTTGTCTGGGAAGGATCATTCCCCGGAAACCTGATTCACGTGCTTTGATTGCCATAGGAAGAGCGCCTTTGATCGGTTGCAGGCTGCCGTCCAGACTCAATTCGCCCATGATCAGGTAATGAGGCAGCTTATCTGCTGCGATGACTTCTCCTGCCGCGAGTATCCCTATGGCCAGAGGCAGATCGTAGGCAGCACCTTCTTTCCGAATGTCTGCGGGAGCCATATTGATGACAATGTTGCTGGTGGGTACTTTGTATCCGTTTACCTGTATAGCGGTGAGGATACGCTGGTGGCTTTCTTTGACTGCCGAGTCGGGCAGGCCAACCATATAAAACATGCATCCCCGGGAGCTGTTGACCTCTATTGTAATGAGAATGGCGTCAATACCGTGTACTGCCGCTCCAAATGTTTTGATGAGCATAGTGTGTTTTTAGTAAAGGTTTATGGGGTGATTCAGGTTTGATCGGATACTATATAGGGTTATTTCTTTTTGTCGAATATTTCCTTCAGTTTGGTTGATAAGGAATCCAGGGTTATTTTTTGATCCAGGATCCTGGCATCCGGACCGATCAGGATATAAGAAGGAAGGGTAAGGATGCCATATTGTTTGATGACTGACCCGTTCCATCCGGAGAAGTCGCTTACCTGTTCCCAGTCGATGGTGTCTTTTTCGATGGCTTGCTCCCAGTCGGCACGGTTGATGTCCAGAGATATGCCTAATAGTGCAAACTTATCTTCTTTTTTATAGGTTTTGTACAACTCTTTTAGTTGGGGTACGCTCTGTGCACAGGAGTCGGACCAGGATGCCCAGAAATGTAAGATGAGGTATTTGTCTCGGAAGCTGGTTCGCAGAATACCTTTGTCTTCGCGGTTTTTCAGATTGAAAGCAGGTGCTATTTTGCCTGTAATGGCTTTGCCCTGTTGGTCGGCCAGGTCATTGGCCTGTTGAATGAAAGTCAGATCTTTCAGATCTCCTGTAAGTGAGCCGATCAGCTCTTTGATCCGGTCATAGTCCGGTTCATCCTGCCGCAGGAAATAGTTGTCCAGCAGATAGACAGAGACCAGGGAAGAGGGATTGGAACGTATAAACTCTTCCACTCTTTCCAATTTATCTGTTACAGACAATGTATCGGTTGCATAGAGAGAATTATGAAATGCACTATACTCTTCATTCCATGTATTTCCTTTGATGCTTACGCGAGGAGAATGCAGGTCTGTCTGGATGGTGACAGTCTGTTCTTTGTCCAGAAATACAGGATATTCGATGGAGTCGTTTACGAGTAAGGTGGTGAATACCAGTGTATCAATGGAGATGGCTTTTGAGAACTTTCCGTCTGATGTGAAGAGGGTATCGATACGATCGAAGAATTCATCTGTTCCAAACAGATAAATCGTATCCTTGTCCAGTCCGGTGATCTCTCCCCGGATAATTGCCTGCTTTGGCTGAGATTTGCATCCTACCATGAAAAAACAAACAATGAATATTCCTATCCACACATAACTTTTCATATTCCTTAGTTTTCTGCGAAAGTAATGGTTTTGAGCATAAAAAAAAAGAATTGCCCGCCAATTGTTCGAAAGGCGGGCAACTCTTTTATTTAATTTCCAATAATGCTTTTTCTTCCGGCTTCTTAGTTGATAGCGCTTGCGAAATCCGCATCAG
>DALZBD010000530.1:0-2919 GCA_031977515.1 Bacteroides sp.
TGACATAACTTTCTCTTTCATCTCCAATTCCTTTCTTCTGCGCAAATACCGCGACAGAGATCGACAGGAACAGCAAAATAGAAAAACTGCGGAATAAATAACTTTTTACCATATACATACCTGATCTTTTCTATTAGAACCGGTTCAACTTTTGCTCGTTTCTTTATTCTCAGACGCGACGTACCAGCGTCTATACACTGTTTGTATTTTCTTTTGAATAGGATTACTTATAGAGGCTACGACACCTCGCGTCTCATAAATAAAAACAGCACCGAAAAAAGGACGAATCGAAGATCAACGAAGCCAACACAACAGCTGGCGCAGTCAACATTTAAACAGCCTCTTATATTACGCGACTTTCCCGGAATAAAGTTCTTCTTTACCTTCTTCCCGTTTCTCTCTCTGCTTAAATCCCTGGCGGGCCATAGTTCCCCATTCAAATTTCTGTCTGGACAGGAAGTCTATATATCCCTTCCAGCTGAAAAATACGATAAAAGGGTGATACATTACAACCTCAATAAAAGAAAAGAGGATCAGTTTCAGATAGTCTTTGAGGCTGGGATATAATTTCCGGACTTTCATATCCAGGATCACTGCTACAGTAGAGATCGTCACCCCCAGAGAATAGACAAAGGCCATAAGCACCCACGCTGTCTCAAAATTGACCCGCCCGTTGAATAACAAAAAGAGCAACATACAGAACCCTAATCCCTCAATGACAGGAGCCAGAAATTCAAATAATAAAATATAAGGCATCAATACGAACCCTACCCGGCCGTACTTCCTTTTGAACAAGATCTTGCGGTGCACCAGAAATATCTGCATCAACCCCCTGGCCCAGCGTGTACGTTGCTTGTTGAGGACAGACAGATTGGGAGGACCCTCTGTCCAGCAGGTAGTGACCGGGATCTGTACCACTTTGTATTTCTTCTTAAAATCCCTCATATAGGCCACCATACGCAGCAGCATATCCATATCCTCGGCATGGGAAATAGGATCATATCCTCCTGCTTCTATGACCACAGACTTATCAAACAGTCCCAGCCCACCGGAGATATTGGGAGATATATTCCAGAGAGACCATCCCATCTTACTGATCAGGTAAGAGCGCAGGTACTCTATCTCCTGAAAACAGGGGATCAGACCCCTCGGAGGCCTGACACGCGTGATGAC
Organism: Bacteroides sp.; assembly: GCA_031977515.1. Taxonomy (GTDB): domain Bacteria; phylum Bacteroidota; class Bacteroidia; order Bacteroidales; family Bacteroidaceae; genus Bacteroides. The sequence continues at coordinate 1,174 of DALZBD010000530.1, forward strand.
TCCCCGGCTGATCTCACAGCTATTGGCCATTCTCATGGTAGCTCCCACCCCTATCACCTGTATAGATGAGTTGAGGACCGGCTGGATCATTTTCAGGAGTGCGTCCCTCGACAGGATACAATCTACATCCGTACACAGGAAATAGGGATAGACAGAAGCATTGATACCTGCATTTGTAGCATCTGCCTTTGTACCCCCATTCTCCTTGTCTACAACGGTAAGTTTGCTGTACACAGGAAGGGTAGATTTGAAGATCCGTTTGAAAGGTCTCGTTTTTATCTTCTCAATGTATGCAAAGGAAGTCTCCACAAGCTGAAACTCCTCTATCAGCAGTTCCAGCGTGCGGTCTTTACTTCCATCATTGACAATGACCACTTCATACAAAGGATAATCCAGTGTCAGCATCGAATGCACATTATCGATAATGGTCACTTCTTCGTTATAGGCCGGTGCGATCACCGAAATGCCCGGAGCAAAAGGAGACGTTTTCAGTTGGATATCTTCCTTCTTGGTAAATTGCCACCTGTACCTCCTGATGTGATACACTGCCATGCATGTAAGGAGCACACTGCCCAGACTCAGAGCAATTACATAAAAGAAAACACGATACTCGAAAAAATCAACAAGATAGTTCATCATCAAATAATCTTTTTTTTGATTCCATACAAACTGTTTATCCCGCCAACCGGGATATCCGGATAAGCGAAACCCAGGCCTCAGGCTGTATGTATCAAAGGGTTACTGACATGATTAAAAAGGACTGCACGCAGGTCGGAACTGTTTTCTTTCAACTGATAAAAAAGTTCTTTCCCCGGCGCGCCATACATAAAGATAGCTTTCAACAGGATCAATTTGGTTTCCGTGTCGTAAGCATTCAGAAAGGCCTCTTTCAGAAAATTCAGAGAGTTACCGGTATGAAATTTACGTATAGCCTCTATGATGCAATGTTGCACAGGCTGTGGTTGCAAGTGATAATCTTGCAGCAGGTGAGCCTCGGCAGGTGAATGCCGCATTTCTCCCAACGCATAGATCACCTTCATACGAAGTTTCAGGTCTTTGGTATTCAACATCTTTATCAGATAAGGACAGTTTTCCACCTGATTGAAATGCAACATTTCATCAATTAAAAAACATTTGAAGTCATTGTTCTGAGAGTTTCTGATCCATGGGGTCAGGTTGGGCAGGTCGTGACTACGTCTGCATAGGATGCGGTGGATCTCTATCTTATCCCATTCATTGAATGTCTTATCGTAATCTTCATGCAGAAATTTGAATGGATTGTGCTCGCTGAAATACATATAATAGGAACGTGCCCGTTTGCGCAGGTAAGGATTGCGGTCATACGTCAGAGAACTGATCAGCGAACCTGGTATTTCTATATTCAGATCATCTATCTTGCGTATCGCCCTGCATTTGGAAGAAGCCGAGCCATATTTGATCTGCTTTTCCCAGAAGTTCTGAAGATCGAAATAAGCCACCAGTTCTTTAAAGTTACTTTCATTAATTTCCTCCCCCCTTTTGCGTAATTTCAACAAGAAGTTGGTCACAATTTTTTTGCGGGTAGCATTCAGTTTCTTTTCTTTCCAACCGATCTGATCTTTGATCTCCTTGGAACTTAATTTTTTTTCCGATGTCATGATTCGTAGCAAGACATCTCTATACCGATCTTCGAGCCTGCGGTGAAACCGGTCTTTCCTGTGGTCATTCACATTGTGCTTTATAAGAATACATGTTGCCACCACAAAC
>DALZBD010000531.1:0-2916 GCA_031977515.1 Bacteroides sp.
AAAGAAACTGCCGGCACTTGTCTGATGTCTCTTATTCTTTGGCTTTGATATTGAACAGGGGCCTCACAGCATCCAGTATCACAGCCGTATCCCGTATCGCCTTCGTAATCATCTCTTTGTCTTTGTAGGCCATGGGCGATTCGTCTAATGTCTGCCGGCACACAGAAGAGGAGTAGATTCCCTGCATCTCCTGTTCAAACTCTTCCATGCTCAGTGTCTGAAAAGCTTTCCCTCTGGCCAGTACCCGGCCTGCACCGTGTGGAGCCGAGCAATTCCAGTCGACATTGCTCTTGCCTTCACAGATCAGGATGCCGTCGCGCATATTGAAAGGGATCACCATCTTTTCACCCGCATAGGCACGGATGGCTCCTTTGCGGATGATCCAGTCGGTGGTATCGATAAAATTGTGCATCGAATGGATCACTTCCACAGCATGATACTCTTCGCCCAGATCTTTGAATATGGCTTCCGCCATTGCCCGGTGATTGAATCGGGCGTATGTCTGCGCGATCACCATATCCACCAGGTATTCGTAAAGCGCTTCTCCCCGCAGGAAATACTCTTTCTTACCTACATGGTATTTTTCGTTCAGTGCTTTCAGCAGGGCAGGAATTTCGCTGGTAGGCTGTGTCTCCCGGGTGATGCGCTCAAATTCTTCGTGATAGGCTGCCGGATATTTCCTTTTCTCTGTCATTTTCCGGGCATGGTAGTTGCAGACCTTCAATCCGAAGTTGCGTGATCCCGAGTGTATGGTCAGGTAGTGCGAGCCATCGGATGTTCCTTCACCGATCTCGATGAAGTGATTGCCTCCTCCCAGTGTACCTATGGCACAGTAGAACTTCCTTTCGCCCGTACCTATCTTCTTGCAAAGTTCTGCTATGTACTCCGGATCTACGGTCACGGCTTCCTTGGTCTCCCCGTAGCGTTTCTCCCATTCCAGTCGGAAGTTTTCCAGTTTCTCATTCACCGTGCGGAAATAATCTTCTTTCCAGGAAGTATGCCTTTCATTTTTGTGGACACGCATCCCCATGGGTATGGAGCGGCGGATGGCACGATCCAGTGTGGGAAACGTCTCTTCCTGTATACGCCGGTTGAGCTTATAGGTAGTTACCGAACAGCCGATATCCACTCCGATATAATTGGGGTTGATCATCTGTGTCACAGGCATGGTAAATCCGATCACAATCCCTTTGCCTATATGGGTATCGGGCATGATACGTACCGGTACACCGGCAGATACTTCATGATTCAGGATGTTGCGGATCAGGTCGATCGTACCCTCCTCGATATCATCAATAAAGACTTTACAGTCCTGATTGTATGTTCCTTTTAATTCTATCATCGTGTGTATGTTATTTGTTTTCTGACGGTTTTTCTGTTTCACATCACAAAGATTCAGACACAGGTGCGCAACGTTTTTGCGCAATAGAAATTATTTTTACTATATTTGTAAAATACGGGACAGATTTCTGAAAAAACAGAGAATGATCGCTATATAAACCCGTATCTGTGGTTTTTTCAGACAGATGAACAAAAGAACAGATTCTTTAATTTTGTGACTCATTTGTGAAGTCTGAATTTTATTTATTGAATTCTTTTGTTCTTATGTGCTTCTGTCTGAAATAAAAATTTGTCTTATGCCTGCAAACCGCAATGCGTTGATACGCTACAAAACACTGGATGCCTGCCTGCGCAATCGCTACCGTCGGTGGACACTCGAAGATCTGATCGATGCCTGTTCGGATGCCCTGTACGAATACGAGGGGATCGACAAAGGCATCAGTCGCCGTACCGTACAGATGGATATTCAGATGATGCGCAGTGAGAAACTGGGCTACAATGCACCGATCGTGGTGTATGAGAATAAATACTATACCTACGAAGATCCGGAGTATAGCATTACCAATACTCCGCTCACCGATCAGGATATGCGCACCATGTCGGAAGCTGTGGAGGTGTTGCGGCAGTTCAAAGGATTCTCTTACTTCACGGAAGTGAGCGATATTGTAAGCCGGCTGGAAGATCATCTGGCTTCGACCCGGCAGCAGACCGTTCCGGTGATCGACTTTGAGAAGAACGAGAATCTCAAAGGCTTGCAGCATCTCGATGCGATCTATCATGCGATTGCAGACAAACAGGTACTGGAGATCAAATACCGTTCGTTCAAAGCTCGCTCGGCTGTCACCTATATTTTCTATCCCTACCTGCTGAAGGAGTACCGCAACCGCTGGTTTGTATTTGGCATGAGGAAGAAAGGCAATATGCTGGCCAACCTGGCACTGGATCGCATCCAGTCGTTCCGGGTAGCAGAGAATGAGGTGTATCGGGAGAATATCCTGTTTGATCCGGAGACTTTTTTTAATGATGTGGTAGGAGTGACCAAAGGCATAGGGGCTAAGAGTCAGAAGGTGGGTTTCCGGGTAGATGCCGGCAATGCTCCGTATGTGGAGACCAAACCTCTGCATCGGTCGCAGGTGGTGGTAGAACGCCTGGAAGACAATAGTATCATCTTTGAAGTGGAGGTGGTGATCAACCCTGAATTCCAGAGAGAATTGTTCGGCTTTTCCGATGGAGTCGAAGTACTTTATCCACCGGGACTGGTGCAGTTTATGAGAAGAAAATACCAGGCTGCCTGCACATTGTATCAGCGGCAAGAGGAAAAAGAGGGATAATATGCTGTTGAACATAGTTTAAGTCCATGAAATAGCTTACATTTACAAAATATAGGACGCGGTTTTTTTAGACAGATGAACATAAGAAACAGAAGGAATTCATCTGGTATGAATGATACATAGAGAAATATATGTTCCTATGTTCTTTTGTCTAAAAAAACTTTCACTATATTTATAGAAGATACGATAACCTGACCATTCTCTTCTTTTCCGGCGACGGAAGGAGAGACAGACACAAACCTTA
>DALZBD010000532.1:0-2912 GCA_031977515.1 Bacteroides sp.
GATATCATCGCTCAATGCCATAGCGATCGGGTTCACACTGGTATAGCCTTCACGCACTACACTGGCATAGCCACCATCGATGTCATAAATCGGTATATCGGGAGGGGTCAGCAACGAATAGTTTACCACCCCTTCACTACTATCTGCAAGAGTAAGCCGCTCACTGGTTTTCGAATACATGACATTCAACCCGAGTTTGAACCAGGATTTGAGTTGCGCATCGAGGTTGGAACGAAACGAATAACGGTTGAAGTTGGAGCCAATGATAGTACCATCCTGATCCATAAATGACCCGGAAAGGTAATATTGTACTTTATCGGTACCTCCCTGAGCAGAAACCTGATGCTGGTGCATCAATGCCGTCCGGAAGATAGCGTCCTGCCAGTTGGTACCCACACCTAATAAAGAAGGATCGGAGAATTCCGGACGTTCATCCAGAGAGTTGCTCTCTGCAGCTACGGAATTGCTGTATTCGGCAAACTCCCGCAGGTTCATCATTTTCAGGCGGGCAGTCTGACGCTGCATAGCCACCATGCCTTCGTAAGAGAATTTGGCTTCACCGGACTTACCACGTTTGGTAGTGATCAGCACTACCCCATTTGCACCCTGTGCACCGTAGATAGCCGTAGCCGAAGCATCTTTGAGGATCTCCATAGACACGATATCCGATGGATTGATCGTAGACAAGGGAGAGATGGTAGAAGTAGAACCATTGCCCAGGGCATCACCCAGACCGAAATCTGATCCGCTGTTGCCACCTCCCTGCATGATCACACCGTCGATTACATACAACGGCTCGGCATTGGAGTTGATAGTCGCCTGCCCGCGTACACGGATAGAAACGGAAGACCCGGGAGCTCCTGAGGTAGACATAGAGGTGACACCTGCAGCACGACCCTGCAACGCCTGATCGAGGTTGGTAATAACCGAACCTTTGATCTTTTCTTCACCCACAGAAACGGAAGCACCGGAAAGGTCGCTTTTCTTCATCGTACCGTATCCCACTACAACTACCTCATCCAGCAGTTCCGAGTCTTCACTCATCACTACATTCAATGTAGTCTGTCCGGGAGCAAGGGTAATTTCCTGTGTTTTGTAACCGATACTGGAAAATACAAGGACAGAGCTTCCCGCCGGAACACTGACACTGTAATTACCATCAAAATCGGCAATGGTACCGTTGGTGGTACCTTTTACTAACACGTTGGCGCCGATCAATCCAGAGCCATCCAGTGCATCGGTAATCTTACCGGTCACTGTGGTCTGTTGGGCCATCACCTGGCTACTCAAGACGAGTGCCAGTAGAAACAACATGATGTTCTTCATATAACTAACTAGATTTAAAATAAATGTTTTACACTTTCACAGATACAAAAGTAAAGCCTTGACAGCTGGCAAAAAAGTACTATTTTATCATTAAATAATACTTTAGAGATTTATGATTTACAGATGTACGAATCGAAGATCGACGCAGTCAATTACGATTGAAGTTTATCTGCTCCTTTATAATCTACACTGGATAATCTCTGAAGAATTTACTTTTTATATAGATATCGCCGGAACTTTTGTTACCGGATATATTTTTCAAAGAAATCCATCCGGGTCTGCCACCAGCTATCAGGTGTATTATGACCGTTGAGCGGATAGATATAATACTTTTTTTCGCTACTGATACGATTATATCCGGCAAAGTTGGTATGAGGCGGGCAGACTTCGTCCTGCAAGCCCACTCCCATGATCACCGGACACTGGATCCAGGATGCCAGGTTCTTGATATCAAAGTAGGAAAGGGTCCGGTACAGATCGGCATCGGAGAGTCCCAACTCCCGCTGTTTGTGGAGTACCGGTTGTGCCGGCCAGTGCACGATACGGAAATAATCGGGGTAGTCCGACAGGAACGGGATAGTAGGACCGATGGCACAAAGCCGGTGGTCCAGTGCGGCAGCGGCCATAGAGAAGGCACCTCCCTGGCTACCTCCTTCGGCGAAGATAGCATCCGTTCTTACTTCCGGGCGGGAAGACACAAAGTCAATGGCACGGATCAGATCCATGAAAGCACCCCGGTAGTAATATTCGTCTTTGTTGTCGAGACCGTACGTGATCCAGTCGCCATAGGTATTCGTGGATTCCTGCAGTGCCTGTCCGCGCACGGAAAGTACAAACTCTACATAGCCGGGTGTACCTCCGGGTATCCACGGTTTGGAGCCGTAGCCCATGTAGGAGATCACCGCCGGATATTTTCCTTTTTTAGTAGGTGCGGAATAGTAGCCGGAGATCTCCACACCACCCAGAGACTTCATCCTGACCAGATAGAGTTTACGTCGGTTGTCCGAAGATTCGGGCATCAGGTTCAGTTCGTATTCGGGTGCCACCTCTGCCAGTTCGGCTTTGGCTTTGTCCCAGAATTCTTTCAGATCGGGTTGGTTGTCGGGCAGCGATACCATCTGTTCCGGCTCGTATCCGATGTTAAATCGCTTCACCTCCGTCTCTTTTCCCGCTACCTGCTCGGTGAGTACACAACGGTAGAATCCCGGAGCAGGAAGTGAAAAGGCATATTGCAACCAACCGGTACCACCTGCTGCCTGCTGTACCGACTGAGCAAAGGTATACAACGGCTCATGTGTATCGGTGGTGATACGTAATTGCAACACTGCATCGGCAGTAACAGAATTATTGTTTGTTACCTGTACATCGATACGGGGCTGATCGGGTGCATAGAATACCCAATCGCTGGTCAATTCCACTTCGTAATCAAGGAGACTCTTCTCCCCGTCTGTCTGTGCAGACAGGGAGAGAGTCAATCCCCAAACAATCACCATCAACCAATATATTCTTATCATCTCAATGTCTATTTAAATGTTTCATTCTTTTTATTTTTTCCTTTTATCTATGAGACGCAAGGTATTGCGTCT
>DALZBD010000533.1:0-2907 GCA_031977515.1 Bacteroides sp.
CTCCGATCTTTGCATGAGGCACAACGGTCTTTTGCCAGGTCGTAGGACAGGAGGTAATGAATTCAAAAGCCGGTTGATTTTCATAGTTCTCAATCATGTCCGAAGCCATTTGCAGCGGGCTGAAAAGAATTACAGAAAGTGCCAGCTGTTTGGCCAAAGTCGTTTGTACCCTTGTATCAGGGAATACTGTGTTGGTAAAGTTAAATGTACCTGGAGTAAAATCCATCGGGCCTGCCAACCCTCTGGTAAATGGAATAATGGTGGTGTGTCCCGGTGGGTTTCCACCGTCTTTCGACCATGCATCCCATTCCTGACCCCTTACTCCTTCCTGTGTCATCAGGTTGGGCCATGTCCGTTGCAGTCCGGTAGGCATTACCGGTTCGTGGTTATCAATCATGATCTGGTATTTGGCAGCGGTTTCTATTACTTTCCGGTAATGACGTACACCATACTGGCTGCTGTGTCTCTCTTTCCCATCGAGCTTGCCCCCTACATAACCCGTTTTAACCGCATTTACTCCATATTTCTGATAGAAGGCGAATGCTTCTTCCAGTTGGCTTTCGTAATTGGAGGTATCTCCGCCAGTTTCATGATGTCCGATCAGTTCTACACCGATCTCTTTCCCGTAGCGAGTAATCTCTTCGATGTCGAAATCAGGATAAGCCTCTGTGAAACTATAGCCACTCCAGTGTTCCCAGCCGATGTTCCATCCTTCTACAAGTACTCCCGAAAAACCGTATTTTGCCGCGAAATCCATGTATCTTTTGGTGTTTTCGGTGGTTGCACCGTGAATCGGACCCTGTTTCCAGGTATATTTATCCATATGGATTGCCCACCAAATGCCGATATACCTCCCGGGCTTGATCCAGGAGGTGTCTGCAATTTTACTGGGTTCATTGAGATTGAGCATGATCCGTGAAAGCAGGAGGTCACCCGGACTGTCTGCCACGATCAGGGTTCTCCAGGGACTTACCATAGGAGTAGCTGTAAATACTTTCTCACCGCTGCTCCAGGGTGTAAGGAACGTTTTTAGTTTGGATGTACCTTCTACGGGGGTCAGGTTCATTGCGGCATAATCGGTCAGGTTCGCCTCATGGATCGTAATATACTTTCCTGTCTCAGTTTCCAGAGTGAGCGGAGTACATACCGTATCGAGTTGGCTGATTGTTTTTTTTGTATATAATCCTTCGTAAAATCCAGTATCCCATGGGATTGACCACGCCTGGTGATTGTCCGTAAAATTGAACTCAGTCAGTTCATCCATAATGATGAACTCTTTCAGACTGGTCTGCTCCGGAAACTCATACCGGAAGCCTACTCCATCATTGAAAGCACGGAATACTACCGAAAATCTAATCCCTGATACAGGTTGTTCTACTTCTACCTTCATTTGATTATAGTGGTTCACTACATCTACCTCTTCCCCCCAGGGTTGTTGCCATATTTCATTGAAAGAAGAGTGTTGAATGTCTGTGATGTGGAGTCCGTTACTCAGATCCCCCTCTCTCAGGGCAAATCCGAGAGAAGATCGGTCTACAATTAATTGTTGATTGTTTGTAATTGTATAATAAAGTTGTCCTTCCTGTTCGATGATCCGGATCGTATTTTTATTATCCGGTGAAAGGAGTACGGTATTGTCCGTTTTCCCGCAAGCGGTTACTAATAAAAAAAGAAGTAATAACAGGTAGTTTGATGGTTTTCTCATGATAATACGTTTTAATTTATTCTGGAAAATGTAGTATAACAGAAGGGGTAAAGAAAGTATTTTCCTATTCTTTTTCGGCTGCTGTAACTGCCTCTTAGATTCGCCTATGCTATACTGGTATGAATGAATATACTTAGGAAAAAAAGAAAAAGCAGTTCGTCTTTCATTATTCTTCAGGTTCTTTAGTTTTAAGACCTTGCTCAAAACTATTTCATACAATAGTAATGAGCAGGGATTGTTTATCCATACGATCTTCTAACCTTACCCTGTTTTTGCGTTAAAGTAAGGGACTATCTTTACTCCTCTATATTTTAATAAGAAGGATTCTGTGTCAGGTTCGGATTGGAGCTAAGTGCGATTTCCGGCAACGGATACCATTCATACTTTCTGTCTCGTTTGGCAGGATATGTAAAGCCGTCGTCATTTGCACGTCCGAAAAACCACCACTGTCCCTGGGTAAACTTATCGAAGCGGCGAAGATCCGTACGGCGTCTGTAGCCTTCACCCAGAAACTCCTGTCCCCATTGGTCCAGCATCCAGTCCAGGTCAAATCCATCGTGTATCCGTCCCGGATCGTCTTTTACTGTTGCCCAATCGGTTGGTGAGAAATACCGCTGGCGTACACTGTTTACCAATTCTTTGGCACCATTGAAATCATTTTCACGCATTTTGCACTCTGCCAGCATGTAGATAGCTTCGGTGATCCTGAATTCCACTTCATCCGGTTCCCTGAAATCCATACCACTGGAAGAGGGCAGGAGCGGGTATTTAACCAGGCGGACTCCCGAATTCGTTTCTCCCCATCTGGGTGACATTACATCTTCTACATCCCTGGAAGTTCCCTGACCCTGTACGGCAAACGGGCCTACCTGGTCTACATAAATAAGAGGTTGTCCTTCACGGTCTGCATCGGCTTCCAGAAAGTCACCTGTACCGTAATTGGCTCTCATCGGGCCATTCAGGAAAATACCGCTCCAGGTGTTGGTGTTGAAATCAAATACATAATTACTTTTGCGCACATCCTTATCGTGAAACCGTTCGTATATGGCACCCAGTTTATCATTGTAGGGAGGATCCAGGAAACAACGGGGTTGTCCTCCATCATAGATGGATGCAGAATTGTCATAAGAGGGTGCCAGACAAATGGAATTCCAGGGTGATCCGTCTACATCAAACGGGGTCGTATATTCATAGATATTGTA
>DALZBD010000534.1:0-2901 GCA_031977515.1 Bacteroides sp.
CTTATAAATGGATGAAAGAGGGAAAGGTACGTATCCTGTTCAGAGAGCTTACCACTACAGACAAACCCTACAAATATATTGCAGAGCAGTACGGATTCAAGTCTTCTCAACAGTTTACCAAATTTATCAAAGAGGCGGTGGGAAAAACACCCGGACAGATACGAACAGGAGTACATATTGGGGAGGGAATTGACACAAAAAAGGATATTTTTGACAACCGATAAATCAAAACTATCCTCTACTTTTGTCCACATCAATTACGGCAGAAATCAAAGCCTTCTGTCACTTTAGAAGTGACAGAATGTAAAACACTGCAATCGGCAATTAGACAAAGGTAGCAAAAAATGGCCACAAAGGCAAAAGAACCTGCCCATGATGTACAATCCGGATGCCTTTTGACTTTGTCAATCGTCGGTTGCTGATTCCCTTTCAGAGAATCCACCCCCTGTCATTTGACTGTCACCATCGTGGCTCCGTAGCCATATTCCCGGAAAGAGGCATCCTGATACCGACAGGAGGGATATTTCCGGCGCAGCGCGTCCAGTATGGATTTGCGCAGTACCCCGTCTCCTTTGCCGTGAATAAACACGATCTTCTGTTCGCGCTTCCCTTTGTATTGCTCCATCACCTCCCGAAACTTATCCATCTGATACTGGAGCATATCGGCATTGCTCATACCCGTGGTATCATCAAGCAACGCATCAATATGCAGATCTATTTCCATCAGTCCGGAAGCAGGTGCACCACCCTTTTTCACAATGGGCTGAGACCTGGGTTTGTCACTCTCTTTACGTTGCAGAAGTGCCTCTTGCAGTTCATCGGCCGACACATATACTTGTTTGGCAGGCACATCGTTGCGAACAATATCATAGAGCAATGCCGGTTCTTCGAAGAAATCCGATTCACGGAAGGTATGCAACTTGTAGAATTTTACCGTATCGATACGTAATTCCACATTGACAGCCGGTTTGAAAGCAAACGTTTTGTCTGTTTTGAAAGGAATACATTGTATCGCTACCCGCTCCAGGTCATTCAGGATATCTTTGGAAAACTCTTCCAGCAACATCTTGGTATTGGGCTCCACCAGACCGTGAGCACGATTGTGCCACGCTTTGCCTTCGGCACTCAGGTAGGTATAGTACATGTAATAGTTGCTATCATTCACTAAGTAGGCTTCGAACGGAGTGGTAGTCATCTGCTTCACATTCTCCGGGACAAAAGCCAGAAAAACATTCAATGTATCTCCGCCTTTTACCTCTACCGGACGCGAAACGATCTCCGGTTTCTGTGGCTTTGCAGGTTCCTGTGCCACCGGGGCAGCCGGAGCCGGTTTACGCTTGAGGTTGTAATCGTCTGTTTCCACCACCACACATTCCCGCATCAGCATCGGGATATCAAAACCATCCTCACCCTCTACCAGGACGATGTCTTTCCCCTGAAATCCTTTCACGATACCGCCCCCTACTTCACTCAGGAAACGGACTTTATCTCCTACTTTCATTGATATATTATTTATGTTTTCATTCAAAATCAACAGAGCTGAGACAGAGACAACAGCCCAGTTCTTCTTCAGTTCGGCAAATATCGTTACTTTTGTCGAAGAAATAAAATCAGATGAAAGAAAACCCCAGACATATACGCATCAGCGCATACAACTATCCGCTTCCGGAAGACCGTATCGCCCGCTTCCCGCTTCCCCGGCGAGACCAGTCGAAACTATTGATCTACCGTGGTGGAGAAATATCGGAAGAATGTTTTTCTTCCCTGCCCGATCTGCTCCCGGAAAACAGCCTGTTGGTATTCAACAACACCCGGGTGATACAGGCACGTCTCCATTTCCGGAAAGAGACCGGAGCACTGATCGAAATATTCTGTCTCGAACCGGCACTGCCTGCGGATTATGTACTTAATTTCCAGCAGACTACGCAGGTGGAATGGCTCTGCATGATCGGCAATCTCAAAAAATGGAAAGAGGAGCCCCTGCACCGGCAAGTAGAAATAAAGGGTAGAGAGATCACATTGACGGCTACCCGTATCGGTGCGGAAGGTACCAGTCACCGGGTACGCTTTGGGTGGAACGACCCCAGTATCACGTTTGCCGATATACTGGAATGTTTCGGAGAACTGCCCATCCCTCCCTATCTCAACAGAGAGACGGAAGAGGCAGACAAGCAGACCTATCAGACGGTATACTCCCGCATTCAGGGATCGGTAGCAGCCCCCACCGCGGGATTGCATTTCACTCCGGAGGTATTTGATCGTCTGCATGCCAGAGGCATCACCTGCGAAGAGCTCACCCTGCATGTGGGAGCAGGTACGTTCCGCCCGGTGAAGAGCGAAGAGATTGCCGGGCACGAGATGCACCGGGAGTTTATCTCTGTCTCCCGGTCCACGATAGAGACATTGCTCCGGCATCAGGCACAGGCCATTGCCGTGGGCACCACCTCTGTACGTACCTTAGAAAGTCTGTACCACATCGGTGTAAAACTACACGATACTCCGGATGCTACGGAAGAGGATCTGCAGGTGGGACAATGGCAGCCTTATGAAACAGCTACCGAACTTGCACCTGTGGAAGCACTGCGGGAAGTTCTCAACTATATGGATCGTCATCAGCTGGATACTCTGCATACAGGCACTCAGATCATCGTTGCACCGGGATATACCTACCGTATCGTCAAAGGCATAGTGACCAATTTCCATCAGCCACAAAGTACGTTGTTGTTACTGGTCTCAGCCTTTGTCGGAGAGGACTGGAAAAAGATCTATACCTATGCCCTGGAACACGATTTCCGTTTCCTGAGCTACGGAGATTCATCGCTGTTGCTTCCCGGATAATACAGCATATTACATCTCTTTATCACCTTTTAAATTGAATCAACATGGAAACTCTTAGAGCCT
>DALZBD010000535.1:0-2895 GCA_031977515.1 Bacteroides sp.
AGGTGAAAAACAAATAACCAAAATCCGGGGATTTACTTACAAAGATATAAAATCTATTTTTATCTGAAACATTTGAATAGGAACGTTGAAAGAGAGTTGCGGGAACTACTTTCTCAACATTCATTCTTCTATCGTCTGTTTTTACTCCCTGAATCATGCAGCAACTTCTTATCATCTTATCAGTAGCTATTCCGGGACGATTAGCGATTAGCAAACTCATTTGTAGAAAAGAAACTCAGAGAACGTTCTCTCTTCTTACAACGGATAAATTTCTATTAAATTTATTTTTTATGACTCTTCTTACGAAAAACCGTGCATCTTACCGGCCTCCTTTGTGTATATGTCCAAGTCTGTTCTCCATAAGAAAATCGCAAAATCCATTCATTTTCCAACAGATCGTAAGCAAACTTCGCGGCTGGATTTCAATTTATATTTCCCGTAAATCCTCTCTCACCGCTCCGATTTACGTTTTCAGTTTTTCTTTTGTTACAACTTGCTATTTTCTGTTGTGTTCTCTTAAAAATTGTACTATTTTTGTAACAAGGCTATAAGTTTTATTAATTATCTTTGTCACAAGAATTGAATAAACAACAATTATTATTAACAAACAAACAGAATTTATGAGAAGACATCTAACTCATTTCCTGCTGGTTACTCTGCTGTCGGTATGTAGTGCCGCCACAGTATTTGCCCAGGTCACAGTGAAAGGTCAGGTAGTAGACGCAGATTCAGACGAGCCATTAATTGGTGCGGCTGTGACTGTTCTCGGCACGACTCAGGGAAGTGTAACGGATTTAGACGGCTATTTTACTCAGAGTGTAGGAAATAACGCAACTATCGTTATACGTTATTTGGGATACAAAGAACAATCGATCAAGATCACTCAACGGGGGACAGTGGATCTGGGAATGATCCGTATGCAACCGGATGCGGTAGCATTGGCCGACGTTACTATTACTTCATCCATAGCCGTAGCACGTAAGACTCCGGTTGCAGTATCTACTATTGATCCTGTATTCTTGCAGGAGAATCTGGGTGTACAAGAATTTCCTGAAATTCTGAAATCTACTCCAGGGGTATATGCTACTAAAGAAGGAGGTGGTTACGGTGACTCTCGTATCAATCTGCGTGGATTCAATGTAACAAATATCGCTGTAATGGTTAACGGTGTTCCTGTGAATGATATGGAATGGGGAGGTATATATTGGTCCAACTGGACTGGTCTGAGCGATGTGACCCGTTCGATGCAGGTTCAGCGTGGCTTGGGTGCTTCTAAGATTGCATCTCCTTCTGTGGGTGGATCTATCAATATCATTACCAAATCTACAGATGCTAAAAAAGGAGGAGGCATTTTTTATGGTATAGGTAATGACGGATACAATAAGATGGCATTTAATGTGTCTTCTGGTTTGAACGAAAAGGGCTGGGCTTTTACTCTCATGGGATCTAAAACATGGGGAGATGGGTATGTACAAGGAAGTGCTTTCAATGCATATGCCTGGTTTGTGAACATCTCAAAAGCTATCAATGTCAATCATGTATTGTCTTTAACTGCCACGGGTTCTCCTCAGGGTCATAACAAACGTTACGATAAACTGACTATTGTTGAATGGGAAAAACAAAAGCATACAGGAATGGGAGCTGGGTATCGTTACAATGCTACTTATGGATTTGACGATACTGGTCGTGAGCGAGTTGCCGGTAATTACAATTATTACCACAAACCTCAAATTTCTTTGAATCATATTTGGGAGATTAATATGAAGTCCAGTTTATCTACTTCTGCCTATGTTTCTATTGGTGATGGTTATGGATATTCTGGTGTAGGAGCCAACCGTTCAGATTTATATGGAGCTTCTTATGGAATTCCTAATACCACTTATCGCCGTGATGATGGTACATTTGACTATGGTAAAATGATTCGTGCCAATGCAGAAAATGAAAATGGAAGCTTAGTTGCTATCTCTAAACAGAACAATCAACATAGATGGTACGGTCTGCTTTCTACTTACAATAATCAGCTTACAAATAATCTGAATATTCAAGGAGGATTAGATGTACGTTATTATAAAGGAATACATGTCAATCGTGTATCGGACTTGTTAGGCGGTGAGTATGTGATCGACCCGGCACGTAAAGATGTCGTTTATAAAAAGGATGATATTGCATGGCAGAATCAACGTCTTTACATAGGTGATGTCGTATACCGGGATTATGATGGACTTATGGGACAATATGGAGCGTTTGGACAGGCAGAATATACAAAAGATAAGCTCTCTGCATTTGTAGCTGCTAATGTAAATACAAATACATATGCACGTCGTGACCGTTTCTATTATCCGGATACCAAGTCTACAACAGAAACCCGTGTAGGATATGGTGTAAAAGGAGGTGCAAACTATAATCTTACTGAAAATCATAATGTGTTTGCCAACATCGGTTACTTCTCACGTACTCCTTATTTCTCGCAGGGGATCTTTCTAAGCAACCAGGTAAATCATGCTGTAAATAAAGAATCTAAAAATGAAGGAATCTTTTCTTTTGAATTGGGTTATGGATTTGCTTCACGTTATATAAATGCAACCTTAAACCTATACCGTACCTCATGGTTAGATAAGACAATTATCAAATCTGTATCGGACGGTCTGGAGAGTAACTATGTGAATATGAATGGTGTGAATGCATTGCATCAAGGTATTGAACTCGAATTTACTTCCAACCCAATCAGAAACCTGACAATTAAAGGTATGTTCTCGTTTGGTGACTGGCGCTGGAACAGCAATGATGTGACCGGATACTGGTATAATAAAAATGGACAGGCATTGGATAATAAGCAGAACATTACGCAAGCCGGTTCAGAAGACCATGCAAATTATACCTTGAATATGAAGGACA
>DALZBD010000536.1:0-2884 GCA_031977515.1 Bacteroides sp.
ACATTATATAATCTCCCATCCTGTTTCTTCCGCCAAATAATATTTTTTATTCCAGTTCGTTGGTTTTAAGTCTCATCCCTTTCTGTTTCAAAACCTTGTTGTTTTAATGCAGAAATTATTTTTTCTCCTATCTGAATAGCAGAATATTTTTCCTCATTACAAGTTCCAAAAGTCAAATACAAGTGATTTGTCTCGATTACCCGAATCAAATCCTGAGTATGATAAAAACAATATCCTATAGGAGTGATTTGTTGTTCCTGAATTCCCTGTGCAACTTCCCGGACATCATCGAAACCATCACTCTGAGTATATCCAGTCCGATGCAATGCTATAATTTTTTCTTTATTCAGCTGCTCAAATACATTACGTAGTTTTTCGAAATCTGTAGGTGCGTCCCATTGGGCAGCTTCACGTTCCTGATTTTCATAACATTGAGAGATAAGTTTCCGAAGCCATTCTTCATCTATATCTTCCTCATAAAACATATCCCAGATAATACCCTCTATATCTTCCTGATCATAGAAACCAAATTTAACCTCTTGAATCACCTCTGCTGTTATTTCTTTTACAAGATCATCAGACAAATTACTACTTATAGATTGATCCTGTAAAACAGGTTTCTTTTTAAGAAAATCGAAAATTCCCATAAAAGTATTATTTAATTGGTTTTTAGAAACACCAGTTTCCTTATCGGTACATGCTGAAAAAACAAAAAATAAAATCAGAATCCCTGCCACCCTTTGTTTCACACTCTTTACCAGATTCTTTAATCCCATAAGCGTATGATTTACCTGGTTTTTATTTACCTCTCACGATCTTTTTGATCTCGTTCAACTTGTTCAAGGCTTCGATTGGAGTCAGGTTATTCACATCCAGATTGAGAATTTCGTCCCGGATCTGACAAAGCACCGGATCGTCCAGCTGGAAAAAGTTCAACTGGAAACCTTCCCGCTGTTCATTTATATCCTTCAAAGGTTTACCGGAAATACCCTGTTTGCGGTTGTCCGATTCGAGTTGTTTGAGAATCTCTGCACTACGCTTGACAATGCTTTTGGGCATACCAGCCATCTTGGCCACATGGATACCGAAAGAGTGCTCACTCCCACCCCGTTCCAGCTTACGCAGGAAAATGATCCGGTTGTCTATCTCCTTGACCGATACATTGTAGTTGCGTATCCGTTTGAAAGATTTCTCCATCTCGTTGAGTTCGTGGTAATGAGTGGCAAAAAGCGTACGTGCCTGCGCCCTCGGATGTTCGTGAATATGCTCCACAATGGCCCAGGCAATGGAAATACCATCGTAAGTAGAAGTTCCCCGGCCCAGTTCGTCAAACAATACCAGGCTGCGCGAAGAGAGATTATTGAGGATATCCGCCGCTTCGTTCATCTCCACCATAAAGGTAGATTCACCCAGAGAGATATTGTCACTGGCTCCTACACGGGTAAAGATCTTATCCACCAATCCGATACGTGCAGCTTCGGCCGGAACAAATGATCCGATCTGTGCCAGCAGCGTGATCAGAGCCGTCTGACGAAGCAAAGCCGACTTACCTGCCATATTGGGCCCGGTAATGATCATGATCTGTTGGGTACCGTTGTCCAGGTACACATCATTCGCTATATAATTCTCCCCTACCGGAAGTTGTTTCTCAATCACTGGGTGCCTGCCCTGTTTGATCTCCAATACATCCGAATCTTCGATCACCGGACGGATGTAATTGTTGTACTGTGCCGTATTGGCAAACGACAACAAGCAATCAAGCCGGGCAATCTGATTGGCGTTGACTTGTATGCAGGGGATAAACTCCGTGAGCCATTGGATCAGGTCTGCATAGATCTGAGTCTCCAGTACCTGTATCTTCTCTTCCGCGCCCAGGATCTTCTCTTCATATTCTTTGAGCTCCTGCGTGATGTAACGCTCGGCATTTACCAGTGTTTGCTTGCGTATCCATTCGGTAGGGACTTTATCCTTATGCAGATTGCGTACTTCGATGTAGTAACCGAATACGTTGTTGAAAGCAATCTTTAGACTGGGTATACCCGTCGCTTCGCTCTCCCGCTGCTGGATCTGCAACAGATAGTCTTTTCCCGAATAAGCAATTTTACGCAATTCGTCCAACTCCTCTTTGACACCGTCCCGGATAAAACCACCTTTATTGGCCAGCAACGGAGGATCATTGGCAATCTCCCGGGCAATGCGGTCACGCACTTCAGGACATACACTCAACTGCTCCCCTATTCGGTTCAGGCTGGGATTATCAGCTTCCAGACACGCCTGACGGATCGGTTCGATCGCTTGCAGAGCTACTTTGAGTTGCACCACCTCACGGGGAGAGACACGGCCTACGGCTACCTTGGAGATGATTCGCTCCAGATCTCCGATCAGTTGCAGATTTTCCTCAGCCAACATCTTGAAGTCCGGCTGACGGAAAAAATACTCCACCACATTCAACCGCTCTTCAATGGCTTTCTGCTCTTTCAACGGGAATACCATCCACCGACGGAGCAGACGTCCGCCCATCGGACTGATGGTCTTATCTATCACCTGCAGCAAGCTGATACCTCCTTCGTTCATGGTAGAAAGCAATTCGAGGCTACGGATCGTAAACTTATCCATGCGCACATACTGATCGGCCTCGATCCGGGCAATGGAAGTAATGTGTCCGATCTGGGTATGTTGTGTTAGTTCCAGGTATTGAAGAATGGCTCCGGCAGCTACTGTACCGTTTTTCAGCTGTTCCACACCGAACCCTTTCAAGGTCGCAGTCTGAAAGTGATTGAGCAACTTGGCCCGGGCACTGGCTTCGGTAAAGACCCAGTCTTCCAGTTCAAACGTAAAAAAGCGAGTACCGAAGTTTCCTTCAAACTGCCCGCGCTTTCCTCTT
>DALZBD010000537.1:0-2883 GCA_031977515.1 Bacteroides sp.
TATACTGATCCCCGGAGTGATGCGCAGTGCATCCATGGCATCTCCTCCTGTACTGATGATCGAATTTTCGACGTTAAATACCAGCCGATCCGGTTTGAGGTCAAATAGTTTTTTTTGTGCGGTTACCACCACTTCGTTCAGCAGATAGATCCTTTCCAGAGAATCCATACGAGAGGCCAGGCTGTCCATTTGTGCATGTAATGCAACCACGTATACCAGCAATACAGGGAGAAGGAAAATTCTTTTTTTCATTATAAATCGTATGTAATAGTATCCAATACTAAAAAGATCAGGGTTCAGTTATGGCTATCATTTTGGAGATCACATAGGTTTTCAGAAGTACATTCAAAAAGTCCATGAATTGGCTTTCCTGCTCTTGCGTCAGCTCCTCCGGAAGCCTGTCCTTTATTCGCTTTATCAATTCGGACTTGAGCAGGGGAGTGGTGAGTTCATAAAGCACCAGTTCATCTATCTGTTCCAGGTTGTCGATCAGGCTGTTTTCCAGTATTTCCCACACGCTGACGTTGTATCCTCCTGTCTCTCTCTCTGCAACAATGATCTCTGGGAGCAAGCTGATGCGGTAGTCCGTATTGCGACTCTCCAGTTGCTCCAGGTAGCCGGTCTGCTCGTAATTGAACAGGTCTCGGGCGATCAGCTGGCGAATGGTTATTTCCGTACCGTGATCTGTATTCCTGTACCAATCTATCAGTTCACGGTTTTCTTCCTGTGTATATTTAAGATTCAGGTCAGCCACTTCCGGAGTATACATCTCATCGAAAAAAGTTTTTAATAATTCCGGATGATTATACCAACAATATTGTAACATTCTTGAACAAACCAGATTTCTTTGTTTGTACGTACCCAGCAAATGAAGGTAGGTGCGGCGGTGAGGCACTTCGTCAAAATCACCGAATCCGGCGTATTCGTTGTCACCAATATCCTCTTTGATAAGGACACCTACTGTTTTGTTTTCAGCCTGTACACAAGAATTGAAAAGGACTTGTTCAAAGAATACATTGAAGTTAAGACCCTCAATATCTTTCCAGGCAGTTTTGTTGGAATTTACGAAATTATAAGCTGTCTGGCAATATCGCTGAAAAAAAGGTATATCTTTTCCTCCTACGATACCCATATTATAGGCCAGATCAGTTTTCCGCTGGTGAAAATCCATCAGGATAGGTGGGATATGAGTGAGGTGCTCAGCGATTTTATTCCATCTGAGCCGGTAATATTTATCGGTAGCAAATTCCTGATTCTGAGCAATTAGTTCTTGACTAAGAAGATCTTCCGGGAAAGGCTCGAAAATAAAGATATCTCCGTCTACATGCAAAAACGGTTCTTCCTGTAGTTCGTAAGCTTTTAATTTGGCCATTGACCAAAGGTCGCCGGGCAGCTCATTGAGCTGATCCATGACCACATGCACTTTGGTATAGGGTAGTTTTAATTTTTCTATGAGCACATGATAGCCGAACTCATCTGTATACAACTCCACCTGATCGTAGTATTTTCTCAGTTGATGGCAGCTCAACATCCATCCGAGCCAATTGTATCTGTAGTCTGCCCACCCATAGGGATTAGTAATTGATTTGTTCCTCCCCCCCCAAAATGATTGAATGATTCTCATAGTAATTTTGTTTTTGCATCAAATTTGTTTAACAAACATATTAAAAAAAATAATTACTTCCATATTTTCTTGTTTTTTGATCATTTATTTATTTTTTGTTAACTTATCTGACTTGTATTTCTTCAGTCATCGTTCATTCAAAATCTTTGCAAAAGAATAGCAGACTGATGGTCCATACCAACGATACGAATCCTGTGGTTCTATAATTTTTAAATGAAGACAGTAAAAAACTCAGGAAATAAAGCAAATATAGTAATAAAGCAAGGAATTGATCTATGTTGACTACTTTGGATATAGGAGGGGGTAAATGGTGGACAAACGATGGACAACTATAACAAATATACCTGTAAGAACATATACATATACCGTATTTTTCTTACCTTTACCCTCCTGTAACAACCGTTTTTTCATATCCCGATTCTATGTTGAAAAAAATCACGACAGTCTTATGGCTGACCTGCTGTGTATGGCACAGCCATGCGCAACTACCCAAAGTCGAACAGGAACTGATCACGACAGTCCTGGAAGAGTTATCCCGGGAAGAAGTGGTAGAACTTATCCACCGAACCCATACCTATTTCCATGACAGCACTACCCGTATAGAAGAATATCTGAAAGACCTGAGCATATTCTATAGACCTTACGATGACCGTCAGTCCAGCGGAGAGATCCCTGCAGAGCCGTGGCTGCAACCGCTTTCTGACCGGGAAGCCTGGAAGATACAACACAGGTTTCTGTCCAGACTCCTGTTTTCCCAGCAGTTAGGGATTCCTGTTTCGGAAATCAAACTGGACATAAGCCCCCGTACCGGATTCCTGCCGGATGAGGAGGCAACGTATACCCTGCAAAAGATCTGGTTTGCAGACGGAACCACAGAAGACTGCTCTCTGTCTCTGAAGGGACCTGAAAGGTGGGACGGAAATCTCCTCCCTACCAACCGGATGATAGACAGTGTACAGGTGAATATTTCATATTCCTATCCTACGGCCTACGACTACTATCCGGTGGCAGACACGCTGGAGATCCAGGGAGGGAGCATCGCCATCCGCGAGATGGCAGAGCACCTGCTGCGGGTGGAGCTCAAAGGGAGTGCCAATGAATTTGACGAGATCGTTGCCCTGGACCGCTACGGATATCCGTTGCGCAAAGGCGCACACCGGGTACTACCGGCCGACCTGACGCAACGGGTGGCCCCGTTTGTAGAGGCACTCGAGAAACTGGAGCAGCAGGCAGAGCAGGGGGCCTCTACGGAGCAACTC
>DALZBD010000538.1:0-2881 GCA_031977515.1 Bacteroides sp.
CCGCCAGCCATACGGGAATAGCCGGGGTGATCATACCCAGTACCACGACCTTCACTCCTTCCCGTTCGAACGTAGCGTACGGAGGCAGATAAGGCTCTCCGGTGGAGGTATCGATGATATTAGCCCCCAGCACCGGCATCTGGCAATCCGCTACCCAACGGTCGAATACATTCCGTCCTGTCTCGATATCGTGATTGCCCATCGTCACCGCATCGTACTTCATGTAATTGAGCATCTCCGCGCACAAGTGGGCAGATACGGTATCTATATAGTTGTAATAATAGGCCGAAGGCTGACCTTGCAGGATATCACCGTTGTCCAGCAGGATCAGGTTGTCGCCGTACATCTCCCGTTCTTTCTCTACCAGCGCGGCTACACGGGCCAGACTGCCCTTCCAGGGCTGTCGGGAGATAAAGTTGTAAGGGAAGTAGTTTCCGTGTATGTCACTGGTTTCGATAAATTTGAGTTTTACTTCCTTTTCCTGTGCAGACAGGATCAGCACGAAAAAGAACATAGCAAAAGTCCACGCAATTCGTTTCATTGTCATCATTTTATAATAGGTAATAGATATTCTTTGTTGTCAAAAACCGATGGGATGGGTAAATACAAATCTCGCTCCGGTGGTATATTCCGGATCTATCCAGATCTTTCCGCCCCATTTCTGTGTGATCAGCCTGCAGATCGCCAGTCCGAGCCCAGTGCCCTGAACATAATCGTCCAGCTTCTCAAAGCGTTCAAAAACCTGTTTTTGTTTTTCAAGAGGAATGCCGCAACCGGTATCGGTCACGGAAAAGATCACTTTTTTGCTTTTCTTATCTACCTCCAGAGAAAGAGTGATCTTACCCTTGTTGGTAAACTTGGCCGCATTGGAAAGCAGATTGATAAGCACCTGCTGCAAGCGCTGGTTATCGGTTCGGATAAAAAGCTGTTTGCAAGAGGTATCCAATATAAATTCGTTGTTGCTTTGGCGGGAATAACTGACAGTAGCCAATACCTGTCTGCAGATCTGAACTACATCCTGTTTTTCAAAATTAAATAATATTTTATCCGCCTCCAGGCGCGATACATCGAGGATATCGTTGATCAGGCGAAGCAATAATTCGGAATTGGTATTGATTATCTCAAAATATCCCTGTTGTTCCTCTTTAGTACAATCGGTAGCTGCAAGTATATTGGAAAATCCGACAATAGAATTGAGTGGAGTTCGTATTTCGTGGCTCATATTGGCAAGGAAAGCACTTTTAAGGCGGTTGGATTCTTCTGCCTGCTCTTTTGCCCGGCGCAATTTCTTTTCAGATACTTCCAGTTCATTCTTCAGCCTGCGCATACGGAGAAAGAAAAACAGAAGAATACACATTCCTGTCACGGCAGCCAGACAGGCTATCACAATGAGCCAGATCTGGTATTTGTAAAGTGTATAAAAGGAGGGTTGTTTATTGATAAGGTCTATATCTCCGCTTCCGTACAAAGAAGGAGACAACTCCCACCGCGACAACTGTCTGCTGTCTAACATGGTACGATTATCGACCAGGGTGATCAGTTCTTCCGTAGTACCCTCCCCATTTTCTATAGCGAAAATTTTGCAGGCTATATCCTTTCCCTGAGAGTCGTACTCAGGTACTATACCTCCGATACTCCAGTTGCCCATACCGGCAGAAGTCACCGTAAAAACAGGTACAGCCGGATTCACATCTTCGAGGCTCGCCGTGGCACCGGACAAAAAATACTCATCATTCATATCCACTCTCCAGGTCCCCAACAGAAGGGCAGTATGTGCAGGCAGGGTACGTATGCTGCCCGCCAGGGTGTGTAATGTATGTACACGTCCGTCGAGCAGGATCAGATCCATATCCGGATAGTACGACGCCACCTCCCGACGGATCAACGCCTGCAAAGCCACTCCACCGTAACTGTTGTCGGTGACCAGAGCCAGATGCCTGATCTCAGGGAAAAAAGAACGTACCAGTTCTACATTTCCTCGGATGTCATAATTATAATAGATAGCTCCCTGCGGAACGGACGAGGTATATTCTGTGAGCATATCTGTAGAGTGAGGCATCCATTCTGCCAACAGCACATTGTCTGTCGGCAGATCGATACTGTTGCGACTGCACAATGCATAGATGACCGGAAGGTCTCGCCTCAGTTCATCCTCCTGCGCCAGATAGGCCGCCCGGGCCTCCTGACCGAGAAGTATGAGCATTTTAGGAGTACGTGTCCCCGTATATTTCTTCAATATACCCTGCATGGTATGCTTCCACTGCGGCGAATCCTGAAAACTTTTACAGTTAAGACTCTCTATGACATAGTGGCTTGTTCCACCCAATCTTTTATATTCTTCCTGAAACTCGTTGATATTATCTAAGGTACGCTGTGCATCCGGATTGTAGGAACTGATAAAAAGAATAGGATGATCGCCGGAGATACCCTGGACAGGCAGACCAGTGGCCAGCAGCAAAATAACCAGACAAACCAAATGTCGAGGAGGCAGGGATATGTGTTTTTTCATTTTCGTACTTCCTGATAGAAACGTACAAATATAAAATAATTTACCCTATGGAAAAAAATATATCTGTATATTTGTACAATAATAGGATACGCATTTGCATAAAAACCAATCAAGTTTGTTTTTCTGCTCTCGGCTTTCACTATATTTACAAAACATTTTTTACCTAATTTATGCAACTATTCCCTCACATGATCTCCGCTGCCCTGAATATCACGGAGAAACAAGTGACCCATACTTTAGCCCTGCTGGAAGAAGGGGCAACTATCCCTTTCATCAGTCGCTACCGCAAAGAGATGACAGGTGGATTGGATGAAGTACAGATAGAAGACATCCGCACACAGTTTGAAAAACTCACGGAAATACAGAAGCGCA
>DALZBD010000539.1:0-2880 GCA_031977515.1 Bacteroides sp.
ATTTTACAAATATAATGAAAGCCTGGAACAAAAACTCAAGCTTGCTTGAAGACTTTGTCAAGGCGCATCTTATATTCTACAAATATACTCACTTCCCGGAAGACAAATAATAGATCATAGATCGGGAAATCCCCCGGGAATTTAAACAGTCGGGATAGAAATAACCTGTCGTGCCAGAAAGAAAAATAAGGCTGAAAGCATGAAATGGAAATAACAGATCGATAAGTATATCATGCAATGAAACGCATTTGCTGATATACTAAGAAGTATACATATTGTCAGGGCTTTCAGCGTATAGGAGTAATTTTTGCCTATTATCGTTGTTAATTAAGCTGATAAATTGAAATAAATTGTATATTTGTATTGGCTAAAAGAAAATAACTATACTATGACAGCCCGGAGAAGAAGATATATATAGATAGTGGTATAACAAAGTCGGAATCAAAAATAAGTATATCTTCATCGTGGTAAAGTATCCTTGTATAAACAGGCCTGTCTTTTGTTTCCTGACTTATAGAAAGAATAATATATAGCTTATCGTTAGTGATCTTGAATTAAAAAATAATTTGGATGAACAAAGTAAAACGAATGATCTCCCTCTTTTTTCTCGTTGCGGGACTCTCTCTGTTGGTATACAGAGCAGAAGCTCAGTCTGTGGGGATAAAGACCAATGCCCTGTACTGGGGAACTACTACTCCCAATCTGGGACTGGAGATAGTATTAGGCAAGAAAACAACTTTGGATATCAGCGGTGGTTATAATCCCTGGATGTTGAGTGACAAAGAAAAGAACAAGAAGATCAAACACTGGTTGGTGCAACCGGAACTGAGATTGTGGAATTGTGAATCATTCAATCGAAGCTACTGGGGATTTCATGCATTGTACGGGCGTTACAATATGGGAAATATCAATTTACCACTTGACCTCTACCAGGGATTGAAGAATCATCGTTATGAGGGAGATGCCATAGGTGCCGGAGTCAGCTACGGATATCAGTGGTATCTGGGAAATCGCTGGAACCTGGAGGCTACTTTCGGATTCGGATATGCTTATCTGGATTATAAAAGGTTTGAGTGTGTACGTTGCGGAGAATACCAGGGCAAGGGACACAAACATTACCTGGGACCTACGAAAGTAGGTGTATCTATTGTTTATCTGATCAAATCTAAAAAGTATCCTTTATGAGAACCCTATCTATATTGATCTTTACCCTGCTGACCCTTGGTCCTGCGTCTGCTCAGTCTGTAGTCGGAGATGTGTATGTCAGGAACAAAGTCTTGGCACAACAGGAAGATTCATTGAGACTCGAACTGGAAATAGAAGTGAATGCGCTGGCCATGAATTCCTGTCAGAGCTGGACCATCGTCCCGGTATTGTGTGACAAAGAAGGGGAAACATTGTACTCTTTCCCGTATGTACTTGTCAACGGAACGAATAAAGCACGTATGTACAACCGGAAAATGAGTTTTAAAAATACGGAACTGCTGTCCGACGAGCCATACGAACTGATATCCGTGAACCGGAAGAAAAGAACGCATACATTTGACTATGCTCTGAGTGTCCCTTATGAGATGTGGATGGATACTGCGTATCTCCAACTTCGCCAGATCCTGACCTCCTGTGCCGGAAGTCAACAGTATTTTACGGTAGAGATGAACAGGCAGGTAGATCTGGAGCAATATGAGCCTTATACCATACAACCGTTGCTGGCCTATCGTATTCCCGAAAAAGAGGTGAAAACCAGAAACGTACAGGGAAAGGCTTATCTGGATTTTCAGGTCAATCAGACACAGATCCTTCCTACTTATCGCAGAAATGCGGAGGAATTGGCTAAGATCAGAGAGACTGTGAATATTGTACGCAATGATAAGAATGTGGAGATCACAGGATTGTATATTGAAGGGTTTGCTTCTCCCGACGGTCCTTACCTGACCAACGAACGTCTGGCACAGGGACGTGCGAATTCGTTGAAAGAATATATCCGTACACAGTTCAATCTATCTGACAAGCTGTTTAAAGTCAGCTCTGTAGCAGAAGATTGGGATGGGCTGAAAGCACTTCTTGAAGACAGTGATATCGCTTATAAGGACGAAATATTCCGCATCATAGAAACAACAGATATCTTTGACGGCAGAGAAAGCCGGTTGATGCAACTGGCAGGTGGAGTTCCTTACCGGAGGATGTTGAATGATATGTTTCCCCAATTGCGCAGGGTAGAATATCAGGTAGATTATGTCGTGAGAGACTATAGCGTGAAAGAGACAGAAGAGATGGTAAATAGCAAACCCGAGCAACTGAGTGCGCTGGAATTCTATATGCTGGCCGAAAATTATGGTATAGATACGGAACAGGCCATCACTACCTTCGAAACAGCTTTGCGTGTCCATCCTTCGGACGCGGCAACGATCAATAACGCGGCAGTTGCCATGATACGTACCGATCAGTGGAATGCAGCAAGAAGATATCTCGAACAGCAGGGGGAGACACCGGAGACATTGAACAATCTGGGTATCGTATATCTGTATCTCGGAGAACTGGATCTGGCCGAAAAGACACTGGAACGTGCCAAACAATTCGGAGCTTCACAAGCTGCACATAACCTGCGGGAAGTAGTGTATAAACGCGAAGACCTGAAGCGGCAGGAACGTTATCAGCGGCAATAGCCGGAATTTTACTTTCGAGTAGGATCCCTGATTATAACGCCCTGTAGAACCCGTATATGATTTATGGATATAATACCGGTTCTACAGGGCGCAAATCATATAAATGCATAATTTTATTCTGGTTTTCCCGGATTGATTTGAAGAAATAATCGCCGAAAGTTTTGCCAATAAAGAAAGTATGTGTAATTTTGCCGCGCATTTTCTATCAGAAAATCAA
>DALZBD010000540.1:0-2874 GCA_031977515.1 Bacteroides sp.
GCGTTTCCGATCTGCGATAGAATTCTTGATACATTTTACCCAACCTTCCGAGAAGCCTTTCTTCATGTTACGTGCATAGTACAACGGCAGGATCTCCGTTTCGAGGATACTATAAATAGTAGCTGCATCGAGCTGATCCTGGTGTTCCTGATTCTGGTACGTACGTTTTTCTGTCAACGCCCAACCAGCACCTTCACGGTAACCTTCCAGCCACCATCCGTCAAGTACGGAGAAGTTCATTACGCCATTCATCAACGCTTTCTCACCGGAAGTTCCTGATGCTTCCAACGGACGGGTCGGAGTATTCAACCAGATATCAACCCCGGATACCAGACGACGTGCCAACTGCATATCGTAGTTTTCCAGAAAGATGATCTTGCCCAGGAATTCAGGACGGCGAGAGATCTCAATGATCCTTTTGATCAGTCCCTGACCTGCTCCATCGTGTGGATGTGCTTTACCTGTGAAAAGGAACTGAACCGGATAATCAGGATTGTTCACGATCTTAGCCAGACGATCCAGGTCGGTAAACAACAGGTGCGCACGTTTGTAAGTAGCAAAACGACGTCCGAAACCGATCAACAGCGCATTCGGGTTGATCTTATCCATCAGAGAAACAATACGGGAAGGATCTCCCTGGTTTTTCAACCACGTTTCACGGAACTGTTTACGGATGTAGTCTACCAGTTTATTCTTCATCGTAACGCGGGTATTCCATACTTCCTCGTCCGATACATTATAAATAGCTTCCCAGATCTTAGGATTAGACTGATCGTACATAAAGTTTGCATCGAAATGCTTCGCATACAACTGTTTCCATTCGGTAGCACTCCATGTGGGGAAGTGTACCCCATTGGTTACATAACCTACATGACTTTCTTCGGGGAAATATCCTTTCCAGATAGTTGAGAACATCTCCTGAGAAACTTTTCCATGCAGCCAGCTTACCCCATTCACTTCCTGTGAAGTGTTGCAGGCGAATACGGACATACAGAAACGCTCACCTTTATCTCCGGGATTGTTACGTCCGAGATCCATCAGGTCATCCCAGGAAATACCCAGTTTTTCAGGATAGCCACTCATATACTTTCCGAACAGTCCTTCATCGAAATAGTCGTGTCCCGCAGGAACCGGAGTATGTACGGTATAAAGCGAAGAAGCACGTACAAGTTCCATTGCCTGTTCAAAAGAGAGCCCTTCAGCCACATAATCACACAGACGCTGCACATTGATCAACGCGGCATGACCTTCGTTGCAATGGTACACATCTTTCTTTATGCCCAATGCTTTCAGCGTAAGAATACCTCCTACACCCAACAGGATCTCCTGTTTCAGACGGTTTTCCCAGTCACCTCCATAGAGCTGATGAGTGATCGGACGGTCAAATTCACTGTTCAGGTCATTGTCCGTATCCAGCAGATAAAGAGAAATACGTCCTACATTCACTCTCCATACATACGCATATACAGTATAGTTGATATAAGGAACTTCCACTACCAGAGGCATGCCATCTTTATCCATCACACGATCGAGAGGAAGCTGGCCAAAGTTCTGAGCTTCATAGTTGGCCAACTGCTGACCATCCATAGAAAGACTCTGAGTGAAATATCCGTAACGGTAAAGAAAACCTACCGCGCAAAGATCCACATTGCTGTCTGAAGCCTCTTTCAGATAGTCTCCGGCCAATACCCCCAGACCTCCTGAGTAAATCTTAAGCACCTGATTGAGTCCGTACTCCATGCTGAAATAGGCAACGGAAGGACGTTTCTTATCGGGTGCAACGTCCATATATTCTTTGAATTTGGCATATACATCATTCATGCGTTTGAGGATCACCTTATCTTTGGAAAGAACTTCCAGCTTTTCAAAGTTTATCCGTTCCAGCAGATACACCGGATTATGGCCGACCTCTTTCCAGAGTTCCGGATCCAGATCATGGAACAACTCAGTTGCTTCATAATTCCACGACCACCAGATATTGCGTGCGATCTCAGACAATTTCTCCAACTCCGCAGGGATCTGTGCTTTTACATTCACATCCTGCCAGGTAGGAGTATTCACATTACTAACCTTAATCTTCATAATGTTTGTATTTACTTGTTGAAAAATAGTATTCTATGATAATTGACGCTCCATGGCTTTGCGTAAAGCCACATCATAAGCCTCGTAGTAATATTCAATAAAATGCTTCCAGAGTGCTTTTTCCGCAACCGCGGCAGCAAGTTTACGTATCTCTTTTATCTCTTTATCCGTTTTGGAAGAGAACAGGGCAACCGTATCTTTGATACCGTCTGCCACCTCGGAATAGTTATAATCGGAACGATGCAGGACTTCCACACCGGTATTGAGCCCTTGTTGATTGCGCAATCCCTTCACCCACAATCCGAAGCCAGCCAGATCTGTGGTTATAGTGGGCACATAAAATGCCACACTTTCCAATGGGGTATATCCCCAGGGTTCATAATAGGAAGGATATACACTCAGGTCCTGTCCGATCAACAGGTCATAATATTCTTTATTCATGATGCCGTCTCTGCCATCCAGATAGCAAGGCACAAAGATCACTTTCACTTTATCTTCCGGCCGGTTGCCCATTCCCATGTATTTCAGCATATCCAATACCTGATCATGAGTCATATTGTACAGCCAATGGGTAATGAAAGGACACTCCAGAGGAGTCGTAAATTTGTCTTTACTCTTCAGACGGAGTTGCAGGTCTTCACGGGGCTCACCCACCCAACCGGGCACATTGATAAAAGCCAGCACTTCTTTCTTCAGATTTTTATCTCTTGTCAGGCGATTCAATGACTCCAGAAAGACATCAATCCCTTTGTTTTTGAATTCATAACGACCGCTGGTTCCGATAATCAGCGT
>DALZBD010000541.1:0-2857 GCA_031977515.1 Bacteroides sp.
ACAAACATACAACCCCTACGGGGCTGGTATAGATGAACAAATAATATGTACCTGGCAAACATTTCAATACCTGATAATTCTTAGCCTGACGGCTATGCCCTTCGGGCTTAGTAGTGGGGATATTGCTCCTATTTAGCCGTCATACGGATTTCAGCCTCTTTCAATCCCGGAGAAGTCGCGGTCAGGTGTATATTCCCTGTTTTTCCATCGTTCTGCAACACGACTAAGCACTTCCCATAGAATGCTTCCCGCTGAGGAGCCTTGAAACTCTCCATAGAGGTCTGGCTTCCGTTGTCGACTCCTGCTACAAAGCCTGATCCTTCTATATTGAAATGCACCAGGTTATCGGCATTCGGACAAAGATAACCCTCTTTATCGAGAATCTCTACTGTCACAAAACTCAGGTCCACACCGTCCGCATCAAGCAGGTCGCGATCGGCGGTGAGACGGATCTGTGCAGGTTCGCCAGCCGTATGTATCTCCTGTTCTTTTACTACTTTACCGTCCTTGCGGGAAACAGCTTTGATGCTACCGGGTTGGTATTCCACACGCCACCATACGTGGTAAGTATCCGTTTCTTTGCTCTTGCTTCCCTGAGATACTCCATTGACAAACAGTTCTACTTCATCGGCATTGTTGTAGTATGCCCAGAGATCGATGGTCTGTCCGGGTTCCCAGTTCCAGTGTGGGAAAAGATGCAGGACAGTTTCATCCGTCCATTCGCTCTGATACATATAATACACATCTTTCGGGAAACCTGCGAGGTCGATAATACCAAAATAGGAACTACGTGCCGGGAACCAGTAAGGAGTGGGTTCTCCCAGGTAGTCAAATCCGGTCCATACATACATGCCACTGATGAAGTCGTTGTTCTTCACCCACTTCCAACTCTCTTCGTGCGTAGTACCCCAGGGCACATGGCAATTGTCGTAGGAAGAGCAGGAATAGCTATCGTCATGGAAAGGAATGGCCCAGTGAACCGGCCAGATATACATGGAGTCGCTCGGCATCCGGTAGTAGCCACGTGTCATCAACGCAGAGGTAGACTCTGTCACGATAAATGGCATTCCCGGGAAATTCTTCGGTACATCCGCAAAATTGGTTTCGTGGTAATTGAATCCGATGATGTCCAACGCATTGGCACGAAACAGATGATTATTGGGGCTGGGTTCGTTGTTGCCCGTAGTGATGGGTCGTGTAGGATCCAGTTCGCGAACCATATCCGCCAGTTTTTTGGTAAGCAGTGAATTCACGCTCATCTCCTCCCCGTCGGAAGCCAGTGTATGGGGGTCACGTTTGAAGTTAAGCAGCAAATTGGCCGATTGTATGTCGAGGGTATCCGCATCGGCATGTGTCCACTGTTCAAGTACTTCATTACCGATACTCCACATAAAGATAGAAGCATGGTTGCGGTCACGTTTGATATGGTCGGTCAGGTCTCTCTCGTGCCATTCGTTGAAATAACGGGAATAGTCGTGCGCCGTCTTCTTCTTGCGCCACATATCGAACGTTTCGTCCTGTACGATGAATCCCATACGGTCGCACAGTTCGAGCAATTCCGGAGCGGGTGGGTTGTGCGCGCAACGGATGCCGTTGCAGCCCATCTCTTTCAGTATTTCCAACTGTCGTTCCATGGCACGTACATTGACAGCGGCCCCCAGACAGCCCAGATCGTGATGCTGACATACCCCTTTGATCTTCACAGGCTGACCGTTGAGGAAGAAACCTCTGGCCGCATCGAAATGAAAATCACGTATCCCGATACGGGTATCATACGTATCTACGAGTTTCCCGTCTACACGCACTTCCGTACGCACGGTATATAAATAAGGATTCTCGAGAGTCCATAAAGTGG
This sequence comes from Bacteroides sp., assembly GCA_031977515.1. Taxonomy (GTDB): domain Bacteria; phylum Bacteroidota; class Bacteroidia; order Bacteroidales; family Bacteroidaceae; genus Bacteroides. Next base: position 1,856 of record DALZBD010000541.1, read on the forward strand.
GTTTGTCAAATGAGATCTGCTGACTGCTTTCTACTGCCTGATCTTTTGCCAGGGAGACCTGAGAAGTAACCTCTCCTACCCTACGACCGGAAGATTGAAGCAATACGGAAGTCAGTTGCACCTGTACATCTGCCGTGGCGTCATTTTTCAACGTAGTTGAGATGTCTACCACTGCTTTTTCTGCTGTGGCTACCGGAGTGGTCACATACGTACCCCATAGGTCTACATGCACCGGATCGGTCACAGTGAGCCATACATTGCGGTAGATACCGCACCCGCTATACCAACGCGAATTGGGCTGCTCGCTGTTGTCTACACGCACAGCCAGTACATTTTTCTCACCCGGTCTGAGATAAGGGGTGAGATCGTGACGGAAAGAGATATAGCCGTAGGGACGTATACCCAGCGAAGTTCCGTTGATGAATACTTCTGCATTCATATACACGCCGTCGAAATCGACAAAGATCTTCTTTCCTTGTACAGAAGCATCGGGGATGAATGTCTTCCGGTACCAACCGATGCCACCGGGCAATGCTCCGCCGCCGCTACCGGAAGGATTATCGACACTGAACTCACCTTCTATGGCCCAATCGTGGGGCAGCTGAAGACTTCGCCACCCGGAATCATCAAAATCAGGAGAAGAGGCCTGAGTCACTTCTCCCAGATGGAATGTCCAGTCTGCATTGAAACTACTACGTTCTCTTGCTGTCTCCTCGGAAGATGTACAGCTGGTGATCACTATAAGCAGACATACTGAAACAAATATATGTATATTTTTCATGGCAATATAGAATAAAAAGAAAGTACACAGTTTAATGTTAGTAATGGGGCAATACCGCGACTGTGCGCTTTGTGATAACAAAGATAGTATATACTGGTTAGATTCTACTCGCTTCTTTTATTTTCTGAGACGCAAGGTATTGCATATATATCCCTTTGTTTGTGCTGAGACGCAAGGCATGGTTTATATCTTTTGTTTGTGCTGAGACGCAAGGTATTGCG
>DALZBD010000542.1:0-2854 GCA_031977515.1 Bacteroides sp.
CCGGAAGCAACATCCGAACGGTAAGTTCCGTCGAATACATCGGCACCGGTTACTCCCTGGAAGAATATGTTCAGGTCAAAACCTTTCCAATCCGCATTGAAATTCAAACCAAAAGTCCAGTCGGGAGTACCGTTACCAATTATGGTACGGTCGTCTGACGAAATACTTCCACTACCGTCTACGTCCACAAAACGAACATCGCCGGGAACAGCATCCGGCATAATCATATTGCCGTCTTTGTTGACATACGCACGAACTTCATCCATATTCTGGAAAACTCCGTCCGTCTTATAACCAAAGAAATAAGGGAAAGGCAGCCCATTAGATCCGCGTGTACCTCCACCCGAATATCCCTGAATACCATCCAGATCGATATAACCGGTGTCATTACCCAGATTCTTCAATGTGTTCTTGAGATAAGTCGCATTCCCCTTAACGGCAAACCGCACGTCGGAAATATTCCACTTGTAACCAAGTTCAAACTCAACACCTTTGTTTTCCATGTCACCCACATTACCCAGAGGTTTAGACTCACCTACATAACTGGGGATAGGCATCTCCATGATCATGCCGTTGGTTTTCTTTACATAATAGTCTGCACTGAAAGTCAAAGCATTACCAAAGAATCCCAGATCAATACCAAAGTCTGTCTGTTCGCTCTCTTCCCACTTCAGATCAGGGTTAGCCAGACGCTGTGCTTTGGAACCGATATATTTTACGGCATTCTTACCGAAAAGCACATTATTGCCCATAGCTGTCAAGGAAGTATAACCAAAATCAGGTATATTATCGTTACCATTCTTACCCCAGCTGAGGCGGAACTTGAAAGTCGACAACCAGTCGAATTTGTCCATCATAAACTCCTCATTCCTCACGTTCCATCCCACAGATACGGACGGGAATATACCATACTTATTGTTGGTACCGAAACGACTTGAACCGTCACGACGTATGGTTCCCTGGAAGATATAGCGTTCGGCATAGTTATAGCTCAGACGAGCAAACAAAGACGACATTCTGTGTTCTGTATAAGGGCCTCCATATACACCGTACTGAACGGTAGCACCGGTGATATTACCGTCTTCATCCGTAACATATTCAACGTTTCCCGTAGCATAATCAATGGATGGCTTATTGGGATTCACCAGATTCCAACGGTCACCACCGAGCTGATTACCCTTATACCTGAGTGCAGACTGACCCAGCACCACACCAAATGAATGTTGGCTGATAGTTTTGTCATACGTCAATGTATTTTCAATCTGCCACGTCACGTTCTGTGCCTTATAGGAAGAAGCGCTGGTATGCGATGCATTGTTGTTGCCCGAAAGATAATACTTACTCGTGGTGGCTCCTTCATTCCCCCAGAAGCCCATGTCGGCATTATAGTTGAAGTGATATTTCAGGTTATCCCACAATTGCAGATCGATAGAGAACGCAGGAACAAACTTATGCGACCAGTTCCGTGTTGGGTTCAGTGTCATCATGGCCAGTGGGTTATTCATTTCCTGATAGCCGCCTCCATAACCAGGCACCGTATAAGGATTGCCGTTGGCATCCCGGGGCAGATCATAATCACTGTAATTGTTGATCATCGCCTCAGCGGCAGCACCGGTTAGCGTAGGAGTCAGGATAGGAGACAAATACAGAGCAGAGCCCAAAGCGGAACCAAATTCCGAGTTCGTGCTGATCCCCGTGGAGTGCGTACGCATATAAGCGATGTTTATCCCCAAATCTAATTTATTGAGGAAATTACGCTCTTTGGATTCATCGAGCACGTTATACTGATTGTTCGAACGTAGGGTCAAACGATCGTAATTAGAATGTCCGTAGTTACCTCCTACGATACCATCCTGTGAAAAGTAGCCCAGTGACAAATAATAGTTCACCTTTTCGGATGCACCACTGATCGTCACATCATGATTCGATACCGGAGCATTGTCATAGAAAATAAGATCCTGCCAATCGGTACCGAAGCCCGTGATAGCGTTTCCATTGGCATCAATCAAATTATAGGGATCGGCATACACCGGATCCTGACCGCCATTTATCCTCGCTTCGTTCTGAAGAATAGCATAGTCCGTAGCACTTGTTACATCACGTTTTTTCCATGCACTCTGCCAGCCATAGGAGAAGTTATAATTGATCTGAGCCTTACCGGTCTTTCCTTTCTTGGTAGTCACCAGAATAACCCCATTGGCAGCACGGGCTCCATAGATAGCACCCGAAGCGGCATCTTTCAAGACTTCGATAGATTCAATGTCGTTGGGATTTACAAAATCAAGTCCACCACCGATAGGCATACCATCTACGATATAAAGTGGATCACTATTATTAATCGTACCGATACCACGTATACGTACGCGAGGTGAATCACCCGGCTGGCCGGAAGCTGAAGTAACATCCACACCGGCAGCCAGCCCTTTCAGTGCATTATCCATGCGGACAGGCGACTTTCCTGCCAGGTCGTCACTGGTTACCCTGGCAATAGAGGCGGTTACTACACTCTTTTTCTGTACACCGTAACCAATTACGACAACCTCATCCAGTGTTTCTGTATCATCTAACAATACAACACGTAAAGAATTACTGCCTCTGACAGGTATATCCTGAGTTTTGTAACCGATAAAAGAGACGGTGAGTACAGCATCTGCCGGTACTGAAAGGGTGAAATTACCATCCAGATCAGTAATAGTACCGTTGACAGTATTCCCTTTTTGAACAACATTTACTCCGGGCAACGGATCATTGTCCGCCCCGCTTATGACTACTCCCTGTACCTGTATATTTTGAGAAAACACAGTCAGAGAAAAGCCAATTAAAAAAATCACTGATAGTAACTTTTTCATAAGTT
>DALZBD010000543.1:0-2852 GCA_031977515.1 Bacteroides sp.
GTAATCATATTCAAAAGAAAACATATACATGATGTAGAGACGCATATTTGCGTCCAAAATATTTTGCTTCTAAATAAAGAAACGAACAAAATGAGAACAGTTTCTTAAAAACAAAAGACCATGAGATCAGATATCGAAATAGCAAGAAGTATTCCGCTCAAAAAGATCAAACTGATAGCTGAAGAGACGGGTATCCCTCGGGATAAAGTGGAGAATTACGGACGTTACATGGCCAAACTGCCCGAATGCCTGATCGATGAACAGCAGGTAAAGGAGAATCATCTGATCCTGGTGACGGCTATTACCCCTACCCGGGCAGGTATTGGGAAGACCACTGTCTCTATCGGGTTGACACTGGGACTGAACCGGATCGGGAAAAAAGCGATAGTTGCTTTGCGTGAACCCTCTCTGGGACCCTGTTTCGGAATGAAGGGGGGAGCTGCCGGGGGAGGATATGCCCAGGTGCTTCCTATGGAAAAGATCAACCTGCATTTTACGGGTGATTTTCATGCGGTTACTTCCGCGCACAATATGATCTCGGCACTTCTTGATAATTATTTGTATCAGCATCAGGAGGAGGGATTCGGATTGAAGGAGATACTCTGGAAGCGGGTACTGGATGTGAACGATCGTTCGTTGCGAAGTATCGTCACCGGGCTGGGACCCAAAAGCAATGGTATCCCGCAGCAATCCGGTTTTGACATTACTCCGGCATCGGAGCTAATGGCTATTCTCTGTCTGGCAAAGGATCTGGAAGACCTGCGTCGTCGCATTGAAAATATACTGTTGGGATTCACCTACGACAATAGCCCTTTCACCGTGGGTGATCTGGGCGTGGCAGGTGCCATTACCGTTTTGCTCAAAGACGCTTTACGTCCCAACCTGGTACAGACTACCGAGGGGACGGCGGCTTTTGTGCATGGAGGCCCCTTTGCCAACATTGCACATGGCTGTAACTCTCTGACGGCTACCCGTATGGCGCTTACGTTTGGAGAGTACGTGGTGACAGAAGCGGGTTTTGGCGCCGATCTGGGAGCCGAGAAATTCTACAATATCAAGTGTCGTAAGAGTGGGTTACAGCCGAAACTCACAGTGCTTGTAGCTACAGCGCAGGGGTTGAAGATGCATGGAGGAGTGCCGTTGGACCGTATCAGAGAGCTTGATACCGAAGGGCTTCGGAAAGGGTTGGCTAATCTGGATAAGCATATCCGTAATATCCGCTCTTTTGGACAGACCGTAGTGGTTGCTTTCAATAAATATGCCAATGATACGGAAGAGGAGATAGATCTGGTACGTCTGCACTGCGAGGCACAGGGAGTTGGTTTTGCTGTGAATAATGCTTTCAGCGAAGGTGGGCAGGGAGCCGAAGAACTGGCACGTCTGGTAGCAGATACCATAGAAAACCAGCCTTCCGGGCCGTTGAGATTTACGTATGACGATGAAGATCCTGTCCGTGTAAAAATAAAGAAGATAGCATCGAATATATACGGTGCCAATCTGATCACGTACAGTACGGCAGCCCGTGCCATGCTGAAACGGATAGAGGAGTTGGGTATCAGCCATTATCCGGTCTGCATTGCAAAAACACAGTTCTCCTTTTCGGCCGATCCGAAGTTGTACGGAGTGGTCGAGGATTTTGAACTGCACATCAAGGATATCGTGATAAACAATGGTGCCGGGATGATCGTGGCTGTTGCGGGCGAGATCCTGCGTATGCCGGGTTTGCCCAAAGATCCGCAGGCCACACGCATAGATATCAGAGAGGGTGAGGTAGAAGGGTTGAGTTGACCGGGATTTCGGACAAACTCTCTGGCAAGAGACAAATGTGATTGACTTGAAAAGAAACAGCTCATGCAGAGACGCAATACCTTCCGTCTGAAAAAGAGTTTCAAATAAAGATCCCGGCTGATCCTGAAAGGACTGGCCGGGATGATAATTATATAGATTACAGTGTATTATCTGATTTCTTCCAACACACTGTAGAATTGCAATACATTGTTTTCGTCATATACTTCTGAACGTACAATCCCATTGTCGGCCGAATACCACTCATAACTGTAGGCATTCATGGTCTCTTGTGGAGTACGGATCACAATGTTTGATTTTACTTTGGTAGTGTCGAATATACCTGCGGGCGTAGAGATCGGTTCGCTTTTTTCATATTCCCGATCACGTATAGACATTCGGATACGGTTGTTTTTGTTGTTCTTATCGTAGATCGTAATGTCTCCGTCTGTACCCTGGTTCCACATCTGGTAAGGATCGGAATCATCTGTGAAAGCATCCGGATAGCTGATCATGTTGGTAAATAACAACAGTTCACTTTCCGGTACATTCATAAAGGAAGCAAAAGGTATGAAATGTTTTGCATCCATATAGAAATCACCATCGTCACAACGTGCTACCATTTCTCCCCTGGCCAGCGCTCTTCCTGAGGCAGTCAGATAAGAGTAGTCTGCGATCACTTCCGAACTTCCGGGATATTCATATACCTTATCCACAGTAAGTACCAGTTTATACGACAGATTATCCTGTGGATCGTAACAATTGCGGATATACTGTTTTCCTTCCTGAGTGGGGAAATAATAGGTACAATCCTGAGCCATACTTTGCAGGGCAAACAGACTCACCAATGCCAGCAATAAGTTTTTTATTTTCATAATAAGTTCCGGTTTAAAATTTCTTATTCTGTACTAACAACAGCAGATAAAAAAGATGGTTTTCGCAGGGAAAGTTAAGAATGATTAAAACCTTTGCAGAGTGAATCGGATGTGGATGGAATGTGTCTTTTTAAGAAAATGACAGAAGCAGAAAAAGGCTGAACTCTCTATGAGAATCAGCCTTTTTGTAAA
>DALZBD010000544.1:0-2832 GCA_031977515.1 Bacteroides sp.
AATAGGAGTATCAGCGGTTATTTCACATTCGATCTGTCCGGAACATCCATCGGAAAAAGGAATATCCTGGCTGATCTGATCCGCCCAATCCGGCAGGTAAACCTCTTTGGAAAGAGGAACAAAATTGAAAGGTGCACGTATCATAATTTTCTTTTTTTCTGATCATTGAAATCCCACAAATACCTGTCCGACAGGTTTTAATACAGGCATATTCTCACACAATTCATCCTTTTCTTCTATCCATAGCCTGATAAATTTCAATTTCTCCACTCCTGGCATTCGGTGGGCCAGATAGGTTTTTACTTTATGCATTACTTGCAGAGAGGTGACTTCCGTAGAGATCAGCAGGTACTCTCCATCTATAAATTTCAGAGAATGAGAGAGTCCGGCCTTTGGGTCAAACAATAGTCCTTCAACGATATATGGATTTATCTGACCAATGATTTCTTCCATACTCTTTCCATATTCCTTCAGGTAATCTCCCAATGATCTGTCTTTCCTGAACACGAGCGGAGCCGGGCTATCGCTCAACCAAAAGTACCCTTCGTAACAACGGGTAAAATCTGTTTGTAACAATTTAGTTTCCATAGGTATTTGTTGATTCCGATTTACACACTCCCTGCATACAGCCATTTCCACGATTCACTCCACCACCAACAGGTAGTCTTTCCTCAAGCAGATCATTCAGTGCCTGCCGGAAAGCCTCCCATACGTGCCGGTATTCCAGGGTTTCTCCCTTTTTTTGTAATTCACCGACCGCATCTTCTATTCCTTTTCGATCTATCAGAAGAGTGGTTTCATAAGATTGTTGTTGGCCATAGATGACCTCTTCCCTAAAAAGGGCTCCTTGAATCGCACCGCCTGTAAACCGATCTATAGAGACATGGCTTAATACTTTGGAAGGTACCTCTGATGTACTTATCACATCTTTTATGATTATATTTCCCTTTTTATTCCTGATCTTGTCTTCACATCCGAACAGAACCTCCACTGCCGGGTTTTCTTGTGAAAGTTGCTCCTTTTCTATACAATCTGCATACCTACCGATCAACTTATTGTAATGAAAAGCAACCCGATGTGCCAAAGCCCCTTTCAAAGAGCTACCGGGAATCAGGATCGCCTTTTGGACGAACGTACCCTGCTCTTTTTCGTTCCATCTTATAAAATTCTCCCGCACCGGTGTAATGTCTGCTTGTTCATCCTCCTCTCCGGAACCAAAAAGGAAAAAGTCCGTTGGCTTCAAAACAAGTTGGTATGTAGCCCATTCCTGTTGTTGCCGACTTTCGGGATACTCCCAAATACAACCCGTATGCTGTTTTTCCCAGAAAGAGAGATCGGCTAAGTCTACGCTTTTTTCAAGATAAAGAGCCAGCTGTGTGGGATTCTTCAGATCCAATCCGGCATATCTCGATTGTCGGCTGACCACTTTGAACTCTCCCAACCCCCGATATATCCCTCTACCCAGACGAAGCATCACAGAGTTTATCCTCTCCAATAGGCCGATGAAGATTTTTTTATCTTCTTCACTACTTTCCTGTGTGGAGAGCATCTCTACCTCGAAACAGAAACGAGTGCCCTTAAAGACAACCTGTTCGTCAAATTTGGCCCCCTGTAGGGCTACTCCTTTCTCATTCATTTTTACATGTTGCCTTACAGGCAAATGCATAAACTGTGCTAAGAAGGGATCTTCGAAGATATGCTGTCCGTGTAATCCATCGATGACTTTCCCTTGTCCATCAATCAATTGGGCAGAGGTGAAAATCATCCTGGAACCTCTCATGTCTGATGAATCTTTTCTGTCGGCACCTCCCCAGTAAGAAAGTTCGGGCTGCTCATCAAAACTGTGTCTGAAAACCCCAGCCAGAGAGGTTCCGGGGATATAAGGCAATCCGTTCACATCCTTTACGACCAGAGAGTCGGTCAAAATATTGTCTTGCCCGGAACCTATACCAAAGGAGGTCTGAGCTTCTATGCATATTCTTGCTAAAAAGCGGTAGTTATATTGTCCCATATACTATTTATTTGAAGGCATACTGCATATTTTACTCATTGCGGTAGCTAAATATACCATCGCTTCAGATGCCTCATGCGGGTCTAATTTTTCGAAAAAATTATTCAAAAGTGATCTTCGCTCTTCTTTGTCCCATTTCTCTTTCTCTATTCCCTTGTTGAGATATCCTGTTGCTTCTCCGAACAGAGCCGTTTTGAGCTGATCTTTATCCGGATATTGGGAAGCCAGGGATCGAATGTGTCCCCACTGCGCAGCAAATGTTGAGGCAGAAGATACAAATAAATGCTTTTTCGATTCTATAAACGTATTTACTTCTTTATATATAGTAAGTTGCCGTTTGAAATGGGTTTGTTGCTTCTGTAAATAGTGAAGCACACAACTATCTGCCAGAGTCAATGTTTTGTCGGTGCTATTCCCCTTAGCGTCGTTACCCACAGAACCAGCAGACGATTTACCAAAGGTATTCGGTAAGATAGTATAGATCCACCGGCCATTCCCCTGACAACCGAGAGATAAGAATTCCGGGTTCACTATAATCTTTCCAAAGCCTTCGTTCTTGTAGTATCCTACATATTCCGGAATGGGAGGTAATTGGTCCGGAGAGTCACGAATCCAATCCAAAACAAAGACACTTCCCTTTTCTATGCCACACCGATCCGTATCATAGACCTGACGTTTGGAGTTCCACGGTGCATATTGAAAAGTGCGTATCTGTGATTTGTCCCAACTGATCTTTACAAGAGGGGCAAACTCTTCCCCCAGCAATTGCGCTACGGTCGGCTGAAAGGTAGGGAGTCCATATTCGTCCGGAAAGATCAATC
>DALZBD010000545.1:0-2829 GCA_031977515.1 Bacteroides sp.
GGAATTCCTGTTCGTCGTTGCTCTGTTCGGCCAGACAAACAAGCTCGGGCAGGTAATGCTGATACATGTTTCTCAGCTGAGAGAGAGTAAGGGCGAGCAGTTTTTTCTGTTTCATGAGCGGTTGTTTTATGCAATGTTAGATAACATAAAGATAGTGAAAAAGTTACAGGTAAAGAAACTCTTTCCGTCGCAGAGAGAAGTTCTTTACGGTTCTTTTGCCTTTGCTAACAAAATGTAAGCCAGGCAAGTCTTTTTATGAAATATGTAATTAAGCCTTTTCTGCTACGTCTTTGTTCTTAGGCTCTTTCTTGGCCAGTAAGACAATATTATATACATACTCTGTCATCCAGGCTTCGGAGTATCCCAACCGTTCTTTGTATTGTCTGACGGCAGCAGCGGTTTTGTGCACGTCATCGGCTTTCCATACCGTCTTTGTACATACATCGTGCACAGCCTTCTGGGTGAGTCCGTAAAGGGTTTTTTTGAACCTGCCGGGAATACGGAATTTCCATTGCATCAGGTTGCCCATCAGCATCATCAGGTCGTTGGAGAAACCCTGATACATGAATAAATAGGATTGCACGTCGTTTTGTGTCCGGCAATTCTTCTTGACGGAAGCATCGATCTCTTTGAAGAAATTCTCGCTGATGCCATAATCCTGCATCAGCATCTTACGGGAGGCTGTTTTCTCTCCCAGTCCCAGTTTCCCGTTCTGGGTAGGTATTTTGAATAGCCGTTTGAAATTGGCTACATCCGGTACAAAGCGGATATTGGTAATGCCGAGGTTGACAGCGATCACAGACTGGAAATAGACCCGCGTCAATGATGCGAAATCTTCCACGTTTCCTACACTTTGTGACTCCTTGTTACCTCTACCGAATATTTTTGAAAATATGCTCATAAATGTCTGGTATAAATCTTATTTTTTTGAATCAGCGCACGCAAATTTACATAAAAAACCTGTAAAAAGTAGCATTTTATAGAAAATAATAGGGCTTTTCCCGTTTTCAGAAGCCTGTATCGGCAACTTTTGGTCATTCCGGATCTGTTTGTTATGGACAATGAAAAAAACTTTTCCTCCTATACTTTTCCGACTCTGGTCCGGGAAACAAATACTTTGTACCTGGTGTTAGGATACCCCATGCTCTCTTTCGATTGTGCAGAACAGGATCGATCGTCAGATAGTGTTCAGGATTTGGACGATTGTCAGAGAAAATGTGTAAGTTTGCAGCAAAATAATCGCCTTATTGGCTTTATCCATGGATTGGCTGAATCAATTGTTTATTGAACATTCCGGACCCCAGGCAGTGATGGTGCTTGCACTGATCTGCGCTATAGGTCTCGGATTAGGAAAAATACGTGTCTACGGTATTTCATTGGGAGTTACCTTTGTCTTTTTCGCAGGTATCCTGGCCGGACATTTAGGATTTTCGATCGACAGGCAGATGCTCAATTATATAGAGAGTTTCGGTCTTGTGATCTTTGTCTATGCATTGGGGCTGCAGGTAGGACCCGGTTTCTTCAGTTCTTTTCGCAAAGGAGGTATCCAACTCAATGTACTGGCGATAGCAGTGGTGCTCACCGGCACGGCGATGACTGTCGGAGGCAGTTATCTGTTCGGGATCTCCCTGCCCGATATGGTGGGTATCCTTTGCGGTGCTACCACCAATACCCCTGCTCTGGGTGCTGCCCAGCAGACCCTGAAAGGGATGGGCATAGATGGCAGTACGCTGGCGTTGGGTTGTGCGGTGGCTTATCCGTTCGGGGTGCTTGGCGTGATCCTGGCCGTTGTCTTTGTTCGTAACGTACTGGCCGGTAAGACGGATCGCAACCTGCTATGTAAGGAAGAAGAGAAAAAGACATTCATCGCGGCTTTTCATGCGCAAAATCCGGCTGTTTTCGGCAAGAGTATCCGTGAGATCGCCGCGCTATGCAGTTGCAAATTTGTTATTTCCCGCATCTGGCGCAACGGTAAGGTCACCTTACCTACTTCGGAGACGGTGATACAGGAGGGAGATCGTCTGATCGTAGTCACCTCGGAGAAGAGCGTGGACAACCTCACTGTCTTGTTTGGCGAACACGAACCTACGGACTGGAACAAGGAAGATATAGACTGGAACACCATCGACGGACAGCTGATCTCTCAACGCATTGTGATCACCCGTCCGGAGTTGAACGGCAAAAAACTGGGATCGCTCCGACTGCGCAATCTATATGGCATAAACATCAGTCGTGTATACCGTTCGGGAGTGCCTTTGCTGGCTACCCCGGACCTGCGCCTGCAACTGGGCGACCGACTGAATGTAGTAGGGGAGGCGTCTGCTATCCCCAATGTGGAAAAACTCCTGGGCAATGTGGTGAAGAACCTTTCCGAACCCAACTTAGTGGCTGTGTTCATTGGCATCCTGCTGGGACTGGCACTGGGATCTGTCCCGGTCTATTTTCCGGGTATGTCTACCCCGGTGAAACTGGGTCTGGCGGGAGGACCTATTATTGTGGGAATACTGATTGGTACATTTGGTCCCCGTCTGCACATGGTCACCTATACCACCCGCAGTGCCAACCTGATGTTGCGTGCTCTGGGGTTGTCCCTGTATCTGGCTTGTCTGGGGCTGGATGCCGGAGCCCATTTTTTTGAGACGGTAGTTGGACCGGAAGGGCTGTTGTGGCTGGGGGCAGGCTTTCTGCTGACTGTGGTACCTGTGCTGATTGTGGGTATCGTAGCCTACCGCTGGCTGAAGCTGGACTACGGTACCGTATCGGGCGTGATCTGTGGCAGTATGACCAATCCGATGGTACTCGAATATGCCAACACCACAGTGGATAATG
>DALZBD010000546.1:0-2824 GCA_031977515.1 Bacteroides sp.
AAAAACAACCTATATAACTGCCAACTTTATTCCTGATGATTCTCACAAAAACGATGTTTTCTGATCTGTCAGACAACCTCGCTCACCACCAGTAAGGATAAGAAATTGTACTACTGCTGTTTGATATCTATTTTTACCTGCTGGTTACTACTCAGGTCTATCTCCACTTGTCTGGAACAATAAGATATAAAGTCTATAGTCACCTGATATTTTCCTTCTTTGAGTTGCGGGATATTGAAATTGCCCTGGAAATCGGTATAGTATTTTTTACCTTCGATGGTAACAGTAGCACCGGAAAGTGCTTCCTGATCCTGCTGGTCATAAACTACTCCTTTCAGGGAATAGACTGCAATTTCGTTGCTGCCTTCCACTTTGTTTTCTTTCTCGATATTTACGGCATTCAGGTTCAACAGCCCCATTACCGAAACCACGATAAACAATGCTACTTTTTTCATATAATCTTCTATTTAATCTTGTTTCTTTTTGACGATACAAAGATCGCCTTTGGAAGTTACAGACAGATTACATTCGGTTTAAGACTCCGTTTAAATACTGTTACCATTTTCATTCATAGTTAAAACCGGAGAAATGGCCACAGGAAACAATCGTAAATATTCAAGAGCTCCTTTAAATTTTAGCTAACGTCGATCGTTGGTACTACACAAGATTTATTGTAGGATCCTTTGGCTACGTCGACCGTTGTGCTGGCTTCGTTGATCTTTGATTTCACGAAAATAGGTAGGATAGATGGTATGAGACGCAAAGTATTGCGTCTCTACAAGTAAATCATCTTCCAAAGAGGGCAAACAAATGATGTGGAAGATGCATATTTGCACCTTCCACATAGATACCTCCTATATGTGCGTCTGAGAAATAAAGAAATGAGAAAATTGAAACAGACTCTTAGTATTTCATTTCCGATACGAGATGTCCGTCTTCGTCCCACATCCGCCAGAGGCCGACGCGTTTGCCGTTCTGGTAATACATTTCATAAAGTTTTACTCCTTTTTCACTCCAGACTACCCATCGGCCGTCTTTCCGGCCATTGGTATACTCGGCATGCGACAGGAGAGTTCCCGAAGGAGAGTAGGTACGCCACGTTCCGTGATGGATACCTGCTTTGTAAGAGCGGATCTCTTCGATCTTCCCGTCGGGGAAGTAGACTACATACGTCCCTTCGGGCTTCCCCCTGCGGATAAAGATCTCCATCATGAGTTCGCCATCCGGATAATATTCGCGGTAGTCTCCGGTGTAGATATTCTGTTGTTCCTTGTCGCTGTAGTAGATCCCGTCGATGTAGTAGACCTTTACATTCTCCTGTGCATGCCCTGCCAGATTCACAAGGAAAAGGCAGGTGATAATGATATATCGTTTCATCTTCATTCGTATTTTATTTAAATATGTCCCAACGCAATCCGATTTGTCCCTTCACACCGTACCATTCGCAGCTGGTGAGCCGGCGGCTGTCGCCCATGAATTGTTTGAGCGGCTCGTTGGTCAGGTTGTTCATCTCCAGGAATACCTTTACCTTGTCGCTAAGATCGACCGTTGCCGAAGCATCTACAGTGAAGTTGCTGGCTGTCCACACATAGAAGTCGGGGCCGAGGCTCTGATTGATGGTAGCTACCGACTTGCCTCTGTAGTTTCCGGCCAGTCGTATCATCACCCGGCTTTTCTCGTAGAACAGGATCACGTTGGCCATGTTGCGTGACTGATCGGGAAGTGTGGATTTGTCCCGGATCACCGTACCGTCTGACTGGTTGCGGGGTACTTTCACGTGGCTGTCGATAAAGGTATAGTTGACCTCAACTCCCAGTCCGCTCCAGAGTCCGGGCAGAAAGTCGAAACGTTTGTTGATACCTGCTTCGAAACCGAACAGGCGCGCACTCTGCAGATTTTTGGCCTGTGTGAGCACATAACTGTTACCACCTTCGGTGAAATAGCTTACATCGGTGAAGATCACGTCTTTGATGTCTTTGTAGAAAAATCCTCCGGAGATCAGACCTACATTGTCGAAATAATATTCTCCCATCAGGTCGAAATTGTTGGCATACGTAGGATTCAGTTCCTGATTTCCTTTGGTCACTACAATCGGATTTTTGGTCAAATCCGTAGATTCTCCCGGTGTCATGTCTCCAAAGTTGGGACGTACAAAAGTACGGGTATAGGCAAAACGCAGGTTTGCTCTGTCGCTCAGTTCATACTTGAGATGAAGCATAGGCAACAGCATATTGTAGTTGTTTTTCCGCTTCACCGGTGTGATCTCTGTTGTTGCCGGACTGCCCGACACGGTAGCCTGAGAACCTTTGAGGGTAGTCATTGTATATTCGTTGCGCACACCTCCCACGATACGGAATCTGTCTGTCAATTCGTAATCGGCCATGAGGTACCCGGCCAGCACATTCTCCGTAGCGTTGTAGATATTGGTCGGATTGGAGGCCGACGAATAATCTGCAAAACCATTCGCTTCCAGTACGGAGGGACTAAACAGATCAAACAATTGATTTTTGGTAAGAGGGTCTACAATGTAGCGGTTGTAATTGCCATCCATTCCTTTGAAATAACCATTACCTATCGGAAACCGGTCTTGTTGCAACTCGCTCAGCGTAAGCAGATCAGGTGAACCGGGTATGCCCAGGGCTGCTCCCGGCAGGTATACAAAGTTGGAGCCAAAATAACTGTCTCTGGTTTTGGTACGGTATTTCAGACCGGTTTTGAGCTTCAGCCGGGAGGTAGGATCGATCTTTACATTCACCTGAAAACTCTGGTCGTGTTCCTTGT
Source organism: Bacteroides sp. (assembly GCA_031977515.1). Lineage (GTDB taxonomy): Bacteria > Bacteroidota > Bacteroidia > Bacteroidales > Bacteroidaceae > Bacteroides. The sequence goes on from DALZBD010000546.1 coordinate 2,782, forward strand.
TGTCGAGCTGAGAGATCACCAATTGTTGCAAGGTGAGTTTGGT
>DALZBD010000547.1:0-2820 GCA_031977515.1 Bacteroides sp.
GTATAGATTATGGATTCCTGGGCAACCGTATCAATGGTAGCATTGAATTATACAAGAAACATACGAAAGACCTGCTCAATACAGTGAGTGTCGCTTCAGGTACCAATTTTGTCAATGAGATCATTGCCAATGTGGGTGAGATGAAAAACAAGGGAGTTGAATTCAATATCAATGCGGTAGCTGTTCAAACCCGTGATTTTAGCTGGGATTTGGGATATAATATCACCTGGAATAGCAGTAAGATTACCAAACTGACTGCTGTACAGAATCCGGATTATCCGGGTATCAACAAGGGAGATCCGGGGTACGGAACAGGAGCTTATACACAAAAGCATATTGCAGGCTATGCACCCAATACCTACTACCTGTATCAACAGGTGTATGATGAGAATGGCGACCCACTGCATAATGTATTCGTGGATAGAAATGGAGACGGACAGGTCACAGAAGCAGACCGTTATCTATCCAAAAGTCCGGCTCCCAAAGTATTTATGGGGTTGAGTTCTTCCTTCACGTATAAGAACTGGGATCTGGGATTCAATCTGCGTGCCAATTTAGGAAACTATGTGTTCAATGCATTTGCCGCAGACAATAGTACTACAGCCGGACAGGGGGTATCCGGGTTCCTCACCAATTATTATAAAGGGACTTTTGATACCGGTTTTACCGCACCTAATACAGATGCTCAGAAATTGAGTGATATGTTCCTGGAAAATGCCTCTTTCTTGAAGATGGACAATATTACGTTGGGTTATTCCTTTAAAAATCCGTTTGGATTTAAGGCTATTTCCGGTGGACGTCTGAGCTTTGCCGTACAGAATGTATTTACGTGGACCAAATACAGTGGACTGGATCCGGAAGTGAACGGTACGGATACAGATAATTACGGTGTAGATAAAAAAGTATGGCCACGTCCGAGAACGTATACTATCGGTCTTAATCTTAACTTTTAATAAATGTCAACAATGAGAACAAAATATTTATTTCTACCGATTGTTATCGCTATATCCATTCTGTTTTCCTGTGTAGGAGACCTGGATGTGCGCCCTTTGAATGAAGATACAATGACCAAAGAGGAGGCATACAGCAAACCGGGTGCCTATCTGCAGGCATTATTGAAATTGTATGCGGTCTGGGCGATTCCCGGACAGGATGGAGATGGTAATACGGATGTTAGCGGTACAGACCCGGGTAACGGACAGTTGCTGCGCTCTTATTTCAATCTTCAGGTCAATTCTACTGATGAGTCCAAATGTGCCTGGAGCAGTGACGCATGGGTAGTGGATATAAACAACATGACCTGGAGCAATGTGAAAAACGAAGCCTTAGAGAGTGCTTATCAGTTTTGTATGTATATTGTAGCTCTCAGCAATGAATACTTGGGACAATTGCCTAATGCACCTGCCGATGTGGATGCTGTTTTATTTAGGGCAGAGGCGCGTTTTTGCCGGGCACTGGCTTATTATACACTTATGGATCTGTATGGACGTCCGCCTTTTATCACAGAAGAAAATTACAGCCTGAATCCCGAGCAGTTGAGCCGTGAAGCACTTTTCAACTGGATCGAGGGCGAACTAAAAGATATCGAAGCGGATCTTCCAAATGCCAGGGCCGGAGAATACGGACGTGCGGATAAGGGAGTACTGAATGCTCTGCTGGCTCGTATGTACCTGAATGCTGAAGTATATACGGGAAAACAGAGATATACAGATTGTATCACAGCTTGTAACAAGGTGATCGCCGGTGGATATGAACTGGCCAATGTATATGCCGATCTTTTCAAAGCAGATAATGGTGAGAATCCGGATACCCGCAAGGAAATCATCCATGCTATCGTATATGCGGGTGAGAATACCAAGACTTATGGAGGTACCAAGGTGTTGATCGCAGGATCACGTGGTCAGGATGGTACTAAAGCAGAGTCTGGTCTTGCTGATGCCTGGGGGGGATATCGTTCTACTCAGAATCTGGTAAATCTATTTGAATTCTCTGCCTCTGGTGATGCGCGCACTCCGGATAATATCCGTGACATCCGTGGGATTTTCTATAAAGGGGAAGGTGATAATGAAAGAAGCATAGAGATTAAAACTAATCCACTGGAAACTTTCCTGACCGAAGGTTGGTCTGTCTATAAATATTCCAATATGAAGAGTGACGGGACAGCTGGAAGCCATGAAAATTATCCCGATACGGACTTCCCATTCTTCCGCTTGGGAGATGTATATCTGATGTATGCAGAAGCCGTAGCTCGTGGAGGGGACGGTGGTAGCATGTCTACTGCAGTGAATTATGTAAATGATCTGCGTAGACGTGGAAATGCTTCCCTGATTGATGAAGCATGGCTCACTGCCAATAATTATCGCAATCTTCTCGATGAGCGTGGTCGTGAGATGTATTGGGAATGTACCCGGCGTACGGATCTGATCCGTTTCGGACTGTACACTTCAGCAACTTACACATGGCCCTCTAAAGGTGGAGTAATCACAGGAGTGGGAGTGGGTAATCATTACAACCTGATGCCTATACCTCTTACCGATCTTACAGCCAATGTTTTGCTGAAGCAGAATGATGGGTATTAATCTTAAAAACGAATATGAAGATGAAATATTTGATATATATATATACAGCTTTCGTGACAGGTGCTTTTCTGTTGAGTGCCTGTGAAACGGATCTTGGCAATGAAACGAAGTACGATCCTTCACAGACCGTTGCCAGTACACTGACTGGGATTGGAGATAGCAACGATCTGGCCGTTTTGAATGAGGAGGGTGATTCCATTGTGTTTTCTTTTACTCTTCCTAAAGTGAATTATTCTGCCCA
>DALZBD010000548.1:0-2807 GCA_031977515.1 Bacteroides sp.
TTTGTAGAATATAGGATACGCCTCGGACAAGTATTCAAACAAGTTTGATCCTTGCCGCTCAGCTTTCACTATCTTTGTCCCTGCAACAGGTAACAACCTGCTGAGGGATTCTCACCTCTCCGACAGGAGATACATATAAAAAAGAAGAATGGCTATTGAAGTAATTGCTTTCGATGCAGACGATACCTTGTGGGTCAACGAACCTTATTTCCGGGAGGCAGAACAGGAATATGCCCGGATATTATCTGCCTATGGGACTGAGCAGGATATCTGCAGCAAATTGTATCAGACAGAGATGCACAATCTGGCATACTACGGATACGGGATCAAAGGATTCACCCTCTCCATGGTGGAGACCGCCTTGTCTGTCAGTCAGCACCGGGTCACTTCGAAAGAGATAGATCGCATCCTGCAACTGGGAAAATCCATGCTTGATATACCTGTAGAGTTGCTGCCGGAAGTGGAAGATACATTAGCCACACTCCGTCCACATTATAAGCTGGTAGTAGCAACGAAAGGAGACCTGGTGGATCAGCAAAGAAAATTGCAACGATCGGGGCTTTCTTCCTATTTTCAATACACGGAGATCATGTCGGACAAGACTGTACCTCACTACCAATCCCTGATCCGCTCCTTACAGATACATCCGGAAGAGTTTCTGATGGTAGGCAATTCCATCCGATCCGATATACAACCGGTCATAGAAGCCGGAGGCCATGCTGTGCATGTACCTTTTGAGATCACGTGGGAACATGAAAAAGTGGAAAACTACACACACGAACGCATGACAGAGATCCCTTCCATAGATCTGCTGCCCACAGTCCTGCATACGTTTTCAGTCAGTGGATAGAACATCCGGAAAGGAGCGTTACTTCCCATATTATATAAACTTCAGCCATTTTGCTTCGGGAAAGCCGGGTAGTTTCATCGTTCGGGAACTGTTGTACCCACACTATGGAACGATTGTAACCATATGCAGGAACGACTGTGCCATCCCTGTGACACAGCAACATACGTACGAGGAAGCGGTAACAGGACAGCAGAGATGTATGTATTCTTTTTCCATTACCAATAGTAGTCTTCTACGTATGCATCAAATTCCTGAGGATGAGATACCCCACAATTTTTAAGCACATGAAAAAACTCTTGCTGCTCAGATGGAGAAAGCAAACGTTCGCCTTTTCGGGTCCGGTAATAGGTTCTTCGACCAAAATGGTTTAACAGGTGAGAAATAACAACCTGCATCTGTTTATAAGGTAGATTTTCCAGAAGCCCGATAAATCCTTTGGCAAAACGTACCTTAGTGGCAGACCGATAATAGGGACAAGAGTCCTCTTCCAACGTGGATAAGTATGTAGGACTGATGATCTTCCAGGAATGAATGTTTGTTGGCACACTTTGTTGGACAAGTTGCCGCAAACAGGTATCTGCCTGAACACATTCCCGGTTCAGACACATTAAGTAGTTGTTGGGAACCTGTGAATAATTGATCTCGGGTTTCATGGCGATAATTTATTTGTAGAACAGAAACAGCACAGATATAGTCTCTTGCCACAAGACAGAACAAAAACGAGCCGGATAGAGACCAATATCTAAGCTACCTCTTCTTCCTGTACAACTTCCTCTGAATCGGACTTTTCTTCCTCTTCCTTTTTCGGTTTGTCACTGATCATCAGGATACTCAGTTCGTACAAAAGACAAAGAGGAATGGCCACCACACTCAGCGTGAAGGGATCTCCTGTAGGGGTGATCACTGCCGCAAGGATCACGTTCAACACAATGGCATGTCTGCGGTATTTGCGCAGGAAAGACTTATTGACCACTCCCAGCAGGGAAAGCAACCAGGTGACCAGAGGCAGTTCAAAAGCCAATCCCATACAGAGCACCAGCATCATGAAGTTGTCTATATAGGAATTGAGAGAGATCTGATTGACAATATCCGCACTCAGCTGATAGGTAGACAGGAAACGCAATGCAAGCGGATATACCATGAAGTAGCCCAGCAATACTCCGAGGAAAAACATCACACTGCCCAAAGCAAGTGCTTTCTTTACTCCCTTTTGCTCACCCGGATAGAGAGCGGGACTGACAAACTTCCATATCTCAAAAAAGAGATAAGGGACAGCCGTCACCACCGACATCCAGAAGGCTGTGGAAATATGGATAAAGAAGGGAGCCGCCAGGTTGATATTTATCAACTTGATCTCAAACTCTTGTGTAAAAAACTCATCTGTCAGATTAAGCGACTCTCCGATCCAGCGCAAGAAAGAATAGAATACAAAGTCATTGTGACAAGGTGCAAGTATCACATTGTCGAACAGCCAGGGCATCGCTATAAAATACCCGATAGCCAATACAAGCCATACGCCAAGAACGCGGAAAAGTACCTTACGCAGCTCATCCAGATGATCCCAGAAGGTCATTTCTGCCATGGCCGCTATTTCTTATCAGAATCCGATGTTTTGTCTTCCAGTTCGTCTTTTGCTTTGTCTATTTCTGCTTTTGCTTCATTCACTCCGTCTTTGAAGCTTTTGACGCCTTTACCCAGACCTTTCATGAGTTCGGGGATCTTTTTTCCTCCGAAAAGCAAAAGGATAACCAATCCGATAATGATCCATTCGGATCCGCGGGGCAGAATCAGTAACATAAATAGGTTTGTCATTTTCTTAAAATTGAGTCAGGTTTATAACATTGTATGCTGCAAAGATAAAAGATTCAGTGAGCCATACACACTGTTTGGCCAACTTTTTCTTTCTTTTCGGCTCTCTTTTTTATGGATGCGACCCATAAAAGAGTTTTCAAAGAGA
>DALZBD010000549.1:0-2805 GCA_031977515.1 Bacteroides sp.
TGTCCCACTGTAGTAGACTTCCAGATCGTTATTTTCTCTTTGTATGTATTTCCCAATACGGAGTTCTGAACTTCCTCAGGCAGTACCTGGAACAAAGAATCGGCTTGTTCGGCATCCGGTGCATACCCCAGATATTGCTGGAACAGTCCGTCCAGTACGAAGAAAGACTGGTGGGTGGAGATGAACTTTTTCATGAGTTCTTTCTCTTGTTCGCGCAACGCGTCTATCTTTTCCTGGGCGCTTTCTTCATCCGCTTCTGTTCGTTTATCTGCAGGAATCGCTCTGTAGGCCATTATTACCTCCCGCATATTGTCATAGATCGGTGTGGTCAATGCTTTCCATTCTTCCCGGTCTGCGCTGGCTTGCGAACCGGTGATGGTTGCATTTTTCAGTGAGTCTGCACTTGTTACAGTAACCTTTTCATTGTCTACATATACAGAGAGCTGATCGGGATGGTTGCGTACATAGTTTCCTGTTCCGTCCCGGTCTACATACAAGGTAGCCCTGAAGGGAGAAGAATACGTATCGGTGAAGTTGAATGTACCGTCTGTTACATAGGTAGAATCTTTCACTGTGCCGTCTGCAGATTCATACGTCAGATATACCCGTAGCGAGTCCTGTCCAGGTCCTAACTCACCCTGAAGGGTATATGTTTTCCGGGGTTGGTCGCATCCTGCCAGAGCGGCCAGGATAAGAGATGTAAATAATATCTTTTTCATTGTGTAAAAGTTTTGCTGTCAAAGATAGTGATTTTCAAGGTTCCATGTTTAGAAAAGCCATAGAACCTTGAACTTATTTCAGTATTTATTCGTCGTCCGTGTAAATACTAAGTTTTGGGTATTTGCTATATAGATTCGTATTTTCCCGCTCTTCTGTATCTGTAATGCGATACAAAAGGTATTTGCTGTTGGGCTCGAAAGGACGGTTGCCCGGAAAGGATACCTGATCATGTCCTTGTGGATTGCCCAGGAGAATATGTTGCACATTATTTTCATCTGTATATACATATTCTACATACTCGGATGGATACTTTTTGCGTACAAGCGTCAGTTGGTTGCGTATGATGTCTACCAGACCAAATCCTTCACCAAAAAGTTCTTTCCTTCTTTCCAGCCAGATAGCTTCGAGAAGTGCTTCTCCGGTGATGTCTGATAAAGTTTTTGCTCCACGGGCGCTTTTCACCCTATTCAGTGCGTCGATGGCTCCGTCCTCGTTCAGACGGGCTTTGGCTTCCGCATGGATCAGAAATATCTCGGATCTGCGCAGCAGAAGAATGTCGGCAGTAAAATTGTCCCGGAATTTAAATTTTGCATAACGCATCCATACATCCACCGGATCGTTGTCTGCAGGGTCTGGTACTACTCCCGGATTAGGAGCCCAGTACATCAGGTCTTTTCGATAGTCTCCTTCGTCGAAGAGATCGCGGAACCAGGGATCTGCATTGAAACTGAAATAATAACTGCCTTTGGTAGTGGTGTCAAGGTAGTGAAACAGGTAGCTGGGGTCGTCCTGGTCCGCTGTTTGCGGATGTCCCCAGATCCACTCTCCATTCTCTATATTATTGAAGCCTGATTTGTATTCACTTTCATTCATCAGATAATCGTTTGCGGAGAGCAGACGATCCGAATAGCTCTTTGCTCTTTCCCAATCCCGTGCATACAGACAAGCACGCGAGAGTAGACCCAGGATCACTTCTTTATTGATCTTGTGTTTGGAGGATCTTACATAATTTTCGGGGAGAAGTGCGAGAGATTCTTCCAGATCTTCTATGGCCTGTGCATATACTTCACTGACACTAGATGCAGGCTTTCCTTGTGTCGAGGCATCGGAAGGTTCGGTGTATACAGGAACACATACGGCATGAGGATCTTTATCTATTGCGAAGCAATAGAGTGATGCCAGATGCAGGTATACGAATCCTCTGAGTCCGTAAGCTTGTGCTTTGATGCGTCTTCTGTCCTCCTCTGTGCCTTGGGCCGCGTCGATATAGGCAATGATACCATTTGTGTTATTGATTGTTTTATAGGCAAGTGTCCAGCTTAATGAGTTGGTACCGCCTTTCCCATAGATTGCTGTGAATAGATAGTGGCTTCTGAATCCGTATTTTGTATTCAGGACTACATCGAAACCCATAGCATCATTGGCAAGAAGGGTAGCTCCAAATCCGGGGTTGGCGTAGCTGTTCCAGGTTTCCAGAAGGTATCTCCATGTACCATTCAGTACTTTATCTGCTCCTTCTGTAGTACTGAATACAGAACCGGCATCCAGAGAAGTGGTCGGAGTGGTGTCCAGATCGCAGGCAGTAAGAGCGAAGAAGCTAAAGATACCTGCATATATATAGTGAGATATTTTTTTCATCGTTGTGTGAATTAGAGTTTGATATTGATACCCAAAGAGATCGTTTTCATGGCCGGATATCTGTAATAAGTAGTTCCGTCAATCGTCTGTTCCGGGTCCAGTCCTTGTTCCCTGGTAAATGTCAGCAGGTTCTCTGCTTGTACAAACAGAGTTGTACTTTTCAGGGAAGTAGCTTTGTTCCAGGAAGCAGGCAGGTTGTAAGACAAGGTTACGGTCTTCAGTTTCAGGAAAGAACGGTCTACGAGGAACCGGGAAGACTGGTTGGTCCAGGAACTCTCCGGTCGGGTGGTTACTCTTGCTACATCCGTATGAGGGTTTTCAGGTGTCCACCGTTTCAGCATATCCGCACTCCAGGCTGTACCCGGACCGGATTGGCTCAGAAGTGTTAGTTTGTCTCCATTGTAGATCTTTCCGCCAAGCACGTAAGAGAACAGGGCAGACAATTCG
>DALZBD010000550.1:0-2804 GCA_031977515.1 Bacteroides sp.
CATGGCTTTGAAGTGGAACTGGGATACAATGGAAAAGTGAAGAACTTCACCTATTGGCTTCGAGGGAATGTAGGTTATGCTAAAAGCTGGTGGGTGAAAAAAGATGAAGCTGTTAATCTTCCTGGTTATAAATCGGAAATAAACCAACCACTCGACCGTGTATGGGGATTTGAATCTCTTGGAATTCTACGCTCTCAGGAAGATGTGGACCGGGTAAATGAAGAAAATATAAGAAAATATGGTAAGGAATTGCTGATTAAAGGTACAAAACTGGTTCCGGGTATGTTACTTTACAAAGATGTACGCGGTGTTGACGGTGACGAACCTGATGGTCAGATTACCGATGAAGACATGGTTGTTATCGCTAAGAGAACTACTCCTCCTGTGACTTATGGATTTACGCTTGGTGGAAAGTGGAAAGGTTTCACGTTGGATATATTCTTCCAGGGATTAGCAGGGCATAAGCGTATTATTGACGAACGTTCGCCCGGAGTAAAAGACTGGACAGGAACGCTTGCTTTCTGGAATGATCACTGGACAGAGGAAAACCCCAATGCTTCCATGCCATTTACTCTTACAAAAACAAACAATCAGAGATCAAGTTTCTGGGTACGCGACGCTTCTTTCTTACGCTGTAAGAACGTATCACTTTCCTATGATTTGCCGGGTAATGTAACTAAAGCATTAAATCTTGATAAGGTTAAAATATTTGTAAATGGTACAAACTTATTCTTGTTGCAGGATAAATTGAAGATAGCAGACCCGGAAGTACACATGGACCATTTGACTTCTTATCCGATCATGAGAAATATATCATTTGGTCTAAATATTACACTATAACCTTAAAAACAAATAGATTATGAAATTTAGATATATATTAATAGCTGTATTATTCACCGGAATAGGAATGGCCGGATGTACAGACGTACTTGATAAGAAAAATCTCTCTGCCGTAACAGAAGAAGATACATGGAATGACGAGGTGTTGGCAATTGCTTTCTTAGATAAATGTTATGCTGATAATTTACCGGATTGGGATGCTGATCTGGTACAGCCTAACCAATATAGCGATGATGGTAGAGGAGGGGATGATTTCCTTTACTCCGGGCAATTGACTTCTGAAGGCGGTAGTGGCCCTACTTCTGACTATTGGCCATATAGTCCAATCTACAATTTGAATGTCTTGTTGGATAATGTCAGAACCGGAACTTTGTCTGGTGACACTCAGGACAAACTGGAAGCACAAGCTCTGTTTCTTCGTTCTTACCGTTATTTTGAGTTAGTGAAACGCTATGGTGGTGTTCCTTTGATCTTGAAAGTACAAGATAGAAAAGATGCTGAAGTACCTCGTGAGAAGACATCGGTATGTGTTCAACAAATTGTTAGTGATCTGGATAAAGCTGCAGAAGTTCTTCCCGGTTCCTGGGGAAGCGCAGATGTAGGAAGAGTAACCAGAGGTGCAGCTTTAGCACTGAGAGGAAGAGTTTTGATGTTCTATGCCAGCAAACAATTCAACCGTACAAATGATAAGGCCCGTTGGCAAGCTGCTTATGATGCTAACGTTAAGGCTAAAAAGCAGTTGGACGATGACGGATACGGATTAAATGAGAGTTACGATGGAACCTGGAGAGACAACACGGATGCATGCGAACTGTCTAAAGAGGTGGTCTTTACCTCCCGCTATTCCTATCCTTCCCGTTATACAGATATAAATGCAGGTATTCGTCCTTTGGACTATTCACAAGGAAAAACCGGCTGGAACCAACCCACTCTTGATCTGGTATTGGCCTATCCGATGGCCGATGGAACCGCCCCGGGTATTGACCTTGATGGAGATGGTGTAAAAGAAAACTTTGATCCGGAAGCCGCAGACGAAAGGGGACTTTACTGGTTGAATCGTGATCCACGTTTCTATCGGACAATTGTAACGAATGGTATGGTTTATCCCATCATCGATAATCAATATCCTGAACAAAGACAATATACCTATAAAGGTGGTGAGGTGGAAATTGCCAATGGAACAAAAACCGGTTTCTATTCCTGTAAGTTCATCAATCCGAGTGTGCCTAAGGTTGATATCAGGAAGTACGATTTGGACTTTGTGGAAATGAGATATGCCGAAGTACTTCTTAATCTTGCCGAATGTGCAGCCGAAGTAGGAGGTAAGGAAGATGAAGTTTACAGCCTGTTGAAACAAATCAGGAAACGTGCAGGAATAACCCCGAATGAAGATGGACTATACGGTCTGAAAGCAAATATGAGTCAGCAAGAATTGATTGATGCTGTTCTTTTTGAAAAGCGAATTGAATTTGCCCTCGAAGGAAAACGTTTCTGGGATATGCGTCGCCGTATGATGTTCAGTGATCCTGAATTTAAAGGATATACGCGTAAATACATTGAAATATCATTGACCGATGCAAAGAAAAATCTCTCTTTGGTAGAGCTGGCTAAAGAATTTGCCGAAGGTGGAGGCGAAGCTAAAATGAACTCTACTGCCTATTTTGATTATTTCAAAACAATCGTTCTTTTGATTGATAGTAAATTCAAATGGGATGTAGAAGACAATCATTACTTCTTTGCTCTTCCCAGAAAGCACTTAGAACAAAATCCATTGTTGGAACAGACTAAAGGCTGGAATGACGGTACATTCGATCCGCTACTATAAAATCTAAATGGGGCTGTGTCATAAGTCCATTTATATCCCCGGAGGGGATACATCAACCAACGGTCGACGCAGTCAATAGCCCAGTGGTTAAGCGGAGCGTACCCTGGGGTGCGAAGCGCACACCACAGTCAACCTTGAA
>DALZBD010000551.1:0-2800 GCA_031977515.1 Bacteroides sp.
ATGAATGTCATATTGGTTGCCTATTTTACGAAGGATCTCACCCAATGGGGTCTGATGAAAAGTAACCCTGCCCTGAAGCCAGGTTGGGTCATTTTCTATGGGGTGCTCTTCTTCAAGTATCAGGCTTCCGTTGTGGGTATGGAACGTAGCTGTTTCGTTGGGTTTCAGCACCAATCTTTCTTCTGTAAGAAGGACGTTCACAGCTACGGAGCCTTCAAACAGGGAGGTTCGCACCAGACTGTCTGCCCGATAAGCTTCCAGGTTGAATGTCGTTCCCAATACTTCGATCTGTACCTGAGTTGTGTTTACCTGAAACGGATGTTGTGAATCTTTTGTTACCCGGAAAAAGGCTTCTCCCTCCAGAGATACTGTTCGTGTTGCATCCCGAAACTTGTCAGGATAGGTCAGGGTAGAGAAACGATTGAGTGTGATCTGCGAACCGTCGGGCAGTAGAATTTCTTTTGTCTCTGCCAATGTCCGCACAGTATGCATTTGCAAAGAGGTTGTCTGTTGGTAGATGTTCCAACCTACTACACCCGCTATCAGTACAGCGGCCACAGCCACGGATCTGCGCAAGTAGGTATGCAAGCGACGCCGGAACAACCGTTTCCTCAGAAGAGGATACGTATTCTCTGCCGAATATGTTCCACGGGGAGATCGGGTAGAGGCTGTGAGTTTTTCGAGAATCCGTTGTGGATTGGGAATATGTGTCATCTCTTTACGATTGAGTTCTTATTCAGTGTTCTATACATAAAGAGTGAGCCGGAATAGAATCTCCCTATTCGTTACGTGTTAAATAAATGTTAATTGTTTCTTTGAGTCGCGAGATAGCCTTTTGTAGCTGTGCATCTACGGTTTTTGTGCTGATTTGCATAGCTTCCGCTACTTGCGCATACGATTGTTGTTCTTCCCGAACGCGGATAAATACCTCCCTGCATCGCTCAGGCAGTCTGTCTAATGCTTTTACATAAAGTGCAAAAAGCTCTTCGGTGATGTACGTCTCTTCAGGAGAATAGGAATTGCTGTTGGCCTCAGCGACTTCGGTATCAGCGAAATGAGAAGAGTGTCTTTTTTCTTTGGCAAGAAAGTTCAATGAGGTGTTCTTTACCAGAATGAAACAGTAATCTTCAAAATTAAGGATCTGTTTGAGGGAACGACGCCGTTCCCATAGAATGACAAAGACATCCAATACCACCTCTTGTGACCACGATTCGTTCTTTACATAGTAAAAAGCAATACGAAAAAAACGGTCGTAACAAAGATGGTATAGTTTACGAAAAGCACTTTCAGAAGGGAGTTCCTCCAATTCACGTAGTAGACTTTTTAATTGTGTTTCTGTCATATCAACGGATCATTAACACCTGTATAGATGAGACTATTCGTCCTCTATATATAAAAGGTCGCGCATGATAGCATCTGAAATAAATATGCCCGAACGTGTCAGTCGCATGTTGCCCTGAACAGACTCTATATTTCCTTTCTCTGCATAAGACCTTATCTGGGCGCAAAAGTAGTCATAATACTTCTCTCCGTACTGTTGTTTCAACAGATTTAACGGAATCCCTTTTTGCGTACGCAGCCGGGTCAGTATATATTCGTTGTATGCCGTTGTGAGTGACCGGGTCTCTGTCTCATACATCCGTTTGCCACTTTGCCAGCCCGAAATATAGTTTTTCAATGAAGCACAGTTCCACTCCCGCGAAATCCCGTTGAAAGAATGAGCGGAGGGACCGCAACCCAGATAAGGGATTTCTTCCCAGTACGAACTGTTGTGCCGGGAGTGGTAACCCGGCAGGGCAAAGTTGGATATTTCGTAGTGCTCGTAACCTGCTCCGGCAGTTTGTTCCATCAGGCGGCTGAAGTAGTGCAGGCTCAGTTCTTCCGGAGCTTCGCTTACTTTTTCCTGCAGAAGCATCCGGTGCAAGGTTGTACCCTCTTCGTAGGTCAGGTGATAGGCCGAAAGGTGTTCCGGACGCAAGGCAAGTGCCTGCTGCAGATCCTGCTCCCAGGTTTCAGCATTTTGTCCCGGCAATCCATACATCAGGTCTATACTGATATTCTTGAATCCGGCTTCGCGGCAACGCTGAAAAGAAGCAATGGCTTCCCCGGCGGTATGTCTTCTGTGCAGGTTCTGCAAAAGGCGATCGTCGAAAGTCTGTATGCCCAGACTAAGCCGGTTGACAGGAAGGCCTGCCAATGCTTTCAGGTAAGCCCCGGACAGATCGTCGGGATTTGCTTCGAGAGTGATCTCTGCTCCTTCGCATACCTGATATTCCTTATAGATAAGGTTCAGTATCTGTGCCAGCTGGCCGGGAGAAAGTTGAGACGGAGTGCCTCCTCCGAAGTAGATCGTATCAATGTGTTTGTCAGGCAAATACCCTTTTCTCTCTGTCAACTCGCAGGAAAGAGCGGAAATGTATTGCTCTTTCCACTCCTCCCGGGTAGAAGAGTAGAAGTCGCAATAGATGCAACGCTTCTTACAAAAAGGTACGTGTATATAAATTCCTGCCATTCTCTTTTTCGATTCTCTATGGAGCAGACTGCTTGCCTGCCCGTTATTTTGCGGCTGCCTGCACGCGTTGCATGACACGCAGGAAGTTGCCTCCCCAGATCGCCGCGATATCTTCTTCGGTATATCCTTTTTCCAACAACCGAACGGTAATTTGGATCAGGTCGTTGTCTCCGTTGCAACCTTTGACACCGCCTCCGCCATCAAAATCCGTACCGATACCCACATGATTGATCCCGGCAACTTGTATCATGTGTTCCAGGTGCTCTATCGCATCCGACAAAGAGGCTT
>DALZBD010000552.1:0-2798 GCA_031977515.1 Bacteroides sp.
CTGCCATAGAAATACAACCCGTGTAGAGACGCATATTTGCGTCTCAGTCGTCTCAGAAAACACGCCTTGCGTCTCAGAAAAACAATGTAACCCTCATCGTGCATCAATAACGGCTCGATCCGTCGAAACAATGGGTACACACCTTACACTTGGGTAGTCCAATGGCCTCGACCAGAGTCTCCAATGAATTGAAACGCAACGATGAAAGTCCCAGTTTCTCTCCGATGATACGTACCATTTTCTCATACTGAGGCGATCCGGTGGTAGCATATTTGTCAAGGTCTTTGTTTTCGTCCCCCTCCAGTTCTTTGATGACCTGCCGGGTAATAAGTTCCATATCTGTCTTAGAGGCACTAAACCCGATAAATGGGCAACCGTAGATCAGCGGGGGACATCCGATACGCAGGTGTACCTCTTTGGCACCATACTCAAACAACACCTTCACGTTGTCACGCAGCTGCGTACCCCGTACGATAGAGTCGTCGCAGAAGATCACCCGTTGCCCATCGAGCATGGCCCGGTTGGGAATCAACTTCATCTTGGCTACCAGACGACGCAGATCCTGATTGCTGGGTGTAAAGCTACGTGGCCAGGTAGGAGTATATTTGGTGATGGCACGGTGGTAAGGGATGCCCTTGCCCTGTGCATAGCCCAGTGCCTGTCCGATGCCTGAGTCGGGAATACCACAGACACAATCGGCCTCACAAACATCCTTACTACCCATTTTCATTCCGCTGGTAAATCGTACCTCTTCTACATTCCTACCTTCGTAGCAGGAGTTGGGAAATCCGTAATAGACCCACAGAAACGAACATACCTGCATTTCTTCATCGGGCTTGCGCATCTGTTCGATGCTATCGGCACGCAGGCGGACGATCTCGCCGGGGCCCAGATAAGATTCTATTTCAAAATCGAGGTTGGGAAAACTATTGGTCTCGCTGGTCACCGCATAAGCCCCCTCTTTCCTGCCTACGATAATGGGAGTACGTCCGAGTTTGTCGCGTGCAGCGATCACACCGTCTTCGGTGAGCAACAGCATCGAACAGGAACCTTTGATATGGTTGAATACATTCTCGATACCATCCACGAAACTTTTTCCCTGGATCAGTAACAGGGCGATCAACTCGGTCTGGTTGGTCTTTCCCTGGCTCAACTCGGCAAAATGCATATTCTTCGCAAGCAGATCGGCCTCCAGTTCGTCGATGTTGTTGATCTTGGCTACCGTGACAATGGCAAACCGTCCGAGATGTGAATTGATCACAATGGGTTGCGCATCTGTGTCACTGATGACCCCAATGCCCGAACAACCAGTGAATTTATCAAGTTGAGCTTCGAATTTACTGCGGAAATAGGCACTTTCCAGGTTGTGTATGGAGCGGACAAATCCTTTCTCAGGATCGTAGGTAGCCATACCGCCCCGTTTGGTACCCAGGTGTGAGTTGTAATCTGTTCCGTAGAACAGGTCTCTGACACAGTCTTCTTTAGAGACTGTTCCGAAGAATCCTCCCATGTTTTGTTTGTTGTGTGAAGTGATTTCTAAACTTGGCGCAAAAGTACAAAAAAGAAACGAAAGGCGATAGACAAACCGGAGATTTAGAAGTTAAGAGTTTGCGATTTATTCCCCCGTTGTACACAGGAGTCGAATGATCTGAACGCAGGAAGGTTTGAAGCACACGATGATACAACAGCTTCTATCCTTCACGTATCACCCACAGGTTAAGATTGATATGCCCATCCGGCAGTATAAAGAAAGAGCAGAAAAAAAGCATTTCGGGAAGGTACGTTTTCTCTTGCCAGTCTGCGCTTTTTTGATTATTTTTATATGCATAAACGTGTATCCCGACATGGGCATGTCGGACCTGCCGATATGGGCATCTCAGGGGTACTGACATGAGCATGTCTGATAGACCAACATGGGCATGTCGGGATACACGGTATTGCACAGTTATACACGTAAACTTTAACACGTATGAGTATTCCTTATCTGGTGAGACACAAATTATTTCACAAAGACGGCATCTGGCACAAACTCTGGTACGCCGTACAACGTAAAATGCAGAACAAAGGTGGTAAAAATGAAAAAGACCTGGCACGTATCCTCGGAGAACGTACTACTTTTCATCGCGGTGAGGTATTGGGTATATTATCGGAATTGCCTCAGGTGATCGAAGAGCTGTTGGAAGATGGCTATTCGGTCACAATTGGTGGACTGGGTACTTTTCAGGTAGCGATCTCCAGTAAAGGAGAAGAGAAGCCGGAAGATGTCACCGCAAATAAAGTCTTTGTTTCGAAAGTCTATTTTACCTGTAACCGGCGGATGGTGCGACGTATCAAAGAGACCCGGTTTATCCGTATCCCTCTCTCCTCTTATCTGCACAAGGAATCTGTCAGCGAAGAGACCTGGCAGGCAGAACAAAAAAAAGAACAAGCCTGGAAGGAGGGCGTGCAAGAACCGGATTTATAGAAGATACATTTACAGAAAAGCGGAATGAAGACAGTAAATGTCTGAAAATCCCGGAAAAGCATCCTCCTTGTCGTTACGTTACAAGACGGCGAGGAGGATTTCTTTTATGCGAAATTTTCAGGGAAACAAAGTCAAAAAGATCAGCTGATAAAGAGAATCTCTACCTATCTGCAGAAAACTAAAAATATGCAAAAATAACACCCATATACTCCATTCTCCTGCCTGCCACAGTTCTCTAACAACAGAGATTATATGTAAATAAAATTCAAGTCCTTTTCTGTCTGCTCACGCAACGAAGTATGCATTTCAGATTTCCCCGGGATTCCCGTGGGAT
>DALZBD010000553.1:0-2796 GCA_031977515.1 Bacteroides sp.
TCGAAAAAGTTGCCATAGTCCTGCTTCCCGGATGCAGATAGCGTATCGGCTTCTGTATCAAAGAGTAGCCCTCCCCGATCTCCATTTTCGCACACGTGCTTCAGGAGTTGAGCTTTACTGATATCCGCTGGGATATGAGGATGGTAGTACCTGGGTTCCCGCGGGCGTGTAACAGCAGCCTGCGCAGGTGCAGTACCCACAGTCTCCAGAGGCAGTGTGCCCTGTACGGGAGTTTTTTTGTGTGTAGTCTTCTTAGTTGCACGTTCGTAAGCCTCTTCCTCTGCTTTGTACTGTTGCTGAAGCCGATCGTTGTTACGAATAGCCTCCTGAAAATGTTCCTGACAAAGAGAAAGCCCGTATCCGAGTACACTTTTGTTGCTGCCTGCTTCGGCCACCACAAAGGTATAGAGATTGGGCCAGTAAGACCTGTCGTCGTAGAAGCCCGTCACCTGGGGAAGCAGCGCGCTTACCGCAGTAATCAATCCCAACAGCACCACATCCCTTTCCCGTATGTCGCGGGTATACAGCAATCCCTCCCTGAAGAGAGCGGGCAGATCCTTGCAAATCTCTTCGGGAAAAGTAGGAGTATGCTCCCTGAGAGCTTCTCCGGATAGTTTTTCATCCTCCAACTCCTCCTCTTCTTCTTTTTTTCGCCAGTTTTCGGTCACTAAAGGCCGTTTGGCCGTAACCTGGCCGTAAATGGAGCTTTTTTCGCTCTCTTCAGCCTCTTTACGCAAGTAAGCAGATTTTACAACCATGGCGATCTCCCGGGCATCGAATCCGGGGGTGGCAAGCAGTGGTACCACCACCTGTCGCAGCTCCTCCCGCGGAATACCTCGCCTACAGGCATCGCAGGCCAACCGGAAGAGCGTGTTGTTGCGGTTGCCCTCCTCCGCCGGATAGAGCTTGAGGAAAGCCTGGACCATCTCGGTCGCTGTCAACTCCGGATTGGCCACCGATGTGCCTTCAGAAGAGTCGTCACGGGCAGAGACAGCAGCCACACAGGGGAGGCACCCCGGCAAAGAATCCCCTGCATTCCCTGGCTCTTGCCGCACAGAGATTTCATTTTCGCCACACCGCAAAGGAACTGCCTCCGGACGATATACGGCCTCGGGATCATAAGAGACAAAATGTCCCCTGCTGATGTCTTTGCAGGCGGGATCACTGCTACAGCCCAGCAATTGATCAAAAATACCGGCCACGAGCCGATAGGTAGATGTATGCCTGCTCTGCAGGCCGTCGGTCAGCACCACCACCTTGAGCCCCTCTCCGGAAGGGGTAATGAAAGCGGAGACCACCGAAGGGTGCGCGGCACAACGCGCGCGCATCTCCGCCAACCTGGCCCGATCGTCGATCTTGTCGTAGTCGAGCACCACCAACGCGCTGTACTCCTGCAACTGGGTGGCCCGGTGTCCTCCCTCGAAGATCCCCGAGAAAGCGACGAAGGGAAGCCCCCGCTTGCCATTGGCTACCGCCTGCTTGTCTGCCCGGGCTCCCGCCTCCCGGATCTGCTCCACGGCCTGCTGCCAGCGGCCTCCGCGGATACCGGCGATGACTTGTTGCACACTCACAGAAACAGGCCTGGTGCAGGCCACACTTCTGAACATAGAAATTTTCAGTTGGTTTAACATGCTATTGATAATTAAAAGGTTAAAATTCGCTGCAAATATAAATAAGCAGATTGTAACTTTTTTGAATAATTTTTGGTACTATTTCCGGCTGTTTTTTATTCTTTTTTTCCGCTGGCTATCATTTTGGCTTTCTCCTGTTTATCAACTTCTTAATTTCATGCCATGCCCAGTACAGTATGTTCCAGAGCATTTTTTCACTCGGCAAACGGCCCTCTTCACCTATCAACTCCTTTGCCACATTACTCACTGCTGCTTCGTCGGTTAGGTACTCATCGGTTTTATTCTTTTTGCAGAAGAAAAATTTTCGTACCGCCGTATACGCGATAAACCGTTTGGTTTCTTTATGCTCGCAACGTACCATTTCACTTTTTATTCCCTCTGCCAAAGCCTTTGTCACTATGGCTACGGCTTCATCTGCCACAATCAGGCGTCCGTTGTACTGTTTTTCATCTGCCTGCCAGGCCGCATACATCTCAGCCAGTTCGTCTACCTGCTGGCGGAGTACATGGATTCTCTCCTGAATCTGCTCAGGGGTTATTCCACGCCACTTGTTCTTGTTGTTTTCCATACTTCATTGTTTTTAAAAGTTCAATATAAAAAATAGCAATTTCAGTCGGATTCCTATACTTTTTTTCGTTGGCCTGTGGATGATTAGTCGTGAGCCTGTGGATGAGCAACCGTGAGCCTGTGGACGACGAGTCATGAGCCTGTGGACGAGCAACCGTGAGCCTGTGGATGAGCATGGGCGAATCTGTGAATGAATTTATCAGCCCCTTAGGGGTTGTATGTTTGTAGCGCAGTGCGGAAGCGCTGGGTTACATAATGGCAAATGAATTGCGCCCCATCGGGGTGCTATGTCCCGAAGGATTTATTTCCAAACAAAAAATCTGATCTTATTGCACCGTAATAAACATATATGTATGGCTTCATTTAGATGTAATATTCTCTCGACATAGCACCCCGATGGGGCGCATCTACCGGGAATTCCATGCTTTCCCCGCGCTTCCGCACTGCGCTACAAACATACAACCCCTACGGGGTACTGTCATTAAGTTAAGGAAAATGTCACGTGGTTGACCTCATACCACCACCCTGCACGTATCCCACTAACCTACGCCTCGGAGAGGCAATATATCATAGCCCAGGGCAGAGTGGAATGTTTCGC
>DALZBD010000554.1:0-2759 GCA_031977515.1 Bacteroides sp.
ATGGAGACACTGTTAGAAGGGCTTGCCACTTCTGTGGAGATCATGCCCAATACCGCCTGGTTTCCCGAAGCCGTGAAAATGCTCCGGGAACATCCCGGCATAGATATAGGTGTACACCTGACTCTTTCAAGTGAATGGGAAAATGTCCGCTGGAGACCACTTACCTCCTGCCCCAGCCTGACCGATGAACAGGGCTATTTCCCTGTTTCCATCTATCCGGATAAGGAGTACCCCGGACAATCGATCTCTGAAATGAACTGGAAGCCGGAAGAGATCGAACAGGAATTCCGTGCGCAGATCGAACGTGTGCTTCAACAACTGCCACAGGCTACGCACATCAGCAACCACATGGGAGCATGCAACTTCGACAAGGAAGTAGCCGCACTCACTGCACGCCTGGCCAGAGAATACGGACTGGCAGACATCACCACCCGGCCGCTGGAAGAGTATGGCATCCAAGGCATCTGGTTCGATGGTCCACACACTACTCTGGCAGAGAAGAAAGAGAGCCTGATCCGGGCGCTGAACCGATTGGAAAAGGGAAAGACGTATATGTTTCTGGAACATCCGGCCTACGACGATGAAGAGATGCGTGCCGTATACAAAAAAGGATATATGGATGTAGCGGCGGACCGACAAGGGGTAACAGATCTGTTGCTGAGCAAAGAACTCCGTGAAGCCATAGAAGAAAAAGGCATTCAAGTGGTTTCTTACGGGGAAGTCATAGCACGACAGACAACTTCCTCCAGATAACCAGAGAATAAAGGTAGATTCCTCCCAGAAAAGTTTCCGGGAACCTACCC
This sequence comes from Bacteroides sp., assembly GCA_031977515.1. Lineage (GTDB taxonomy): Bacteria > Bacteroidota > Bacteroidia > Bacteroidales > Bacteroidaceae > Bacteroides. Next base: position 804 of record DALZBD010000554.1, read on the forward strand.
GCAACTACAACTGTTTATATAACACATTGCTTTTCCGGTCATTTCACCGGAATACTTTCGTCCTGTATTTGAGGAAACAAAAATACAGGATCAGACAATAGGTAAACGAATTAAGATTAAAAGATTTTCATGGATTTTCAACTGACATCTGCATACAAACCCACCGGCGATCAGCCGGATGCTATCGCACAACTGACAGAGGGTGTACTGGAAAATGTACCCTCACAGACGCTATTGGGAGTGACAGGCTCGGGAAAGACCTTCACCATAGCCAACGTCATAGCCAATATCAACAAACCTACGCTGATACTCAGCCACAACAAAACGCTGGCGGCTCAGCTGTATGGCGAGTTCAAAAGTTTCTTTCCGAACAATGCTGTGGAGTATTATGTATCTTACTACGACTATTACCAGCCCGAGGCCTACCTGCCCGGTTCGGACACGTATATAGAGAAAGACCTGGCTATCAACGATGAGATCGACAAATTGCGTCTGGCAGCCACTTCCCAACTTCTTTCCGGCAGGAAAGATGTGGTCGTGGTATCGTCTGTGTCCTGTATCTACGGTATGGGAAATCCGGCCGACTTTTACGAAAATGTGATCGAGATCGAGCGGGGACGTACGGTCAACCGGAATGTCTTCCTGAGACGTCTGGTCGAAAGCCTGTATGTACGCAACGATATCGACCTGAACCGGGGTAATTTCCGGGTAAAAGGTGATACGGTAGACATCTCTCTGGCGTATACCGATCATATCCTGCGGGTAGTGTTCTGGGGAGATGAGATAGATGCCATAGAAGAGGTAGATCCTTTGAATGGCATCCGGACCAATTCGTTTGAGACCTACAAGATCTACCCGGCCAACCTCTTTATGACTACCAAAGAGACGACTATACGGGCCATTCATCAGATAGAAGACGACCTGACGAAACAAGTGGCTTTTCTCGAAAGTGAAGGTAAACCCTTTGAGGCCAAACGGCTGTACGAAAGGGTCACGTACGATATGGAGATGTTGCGCGAGTTGGGACATTGCTCAGGGATCGAGAACTACTCCCGCTATTTCGACGGACGGGCACCGGGCACACGCCCTTATTGCCTGCTCGATTTCTTTCCCGAGGATTTTCTGATGGTGATCGATGAAAGCCACGTGACGGTACCGCAGATACGTGCCATGTATGGGGGCGACCGCGCCCGAAAGATCAATCTGGTGGAATATGGTTTCCGGCTGCCGGCTGCCATGGACAACCGTCCCCTGAAGTTTGAAGAGTTTGAATCCATGACCCCACAGACGATCTATGTGAGTGCCACACCAGCCGACTACGAATTGATCCGCTCGGAAGGGATCGTGGTAGAGCAGGTGATCCGCCCGACTGGATTGCTCGACCCGATCATTGAAGTACGTCCCAGTCTGAACCAGATAGATGACCTGATGGAGGAAATCCAGCAGCGCGTTGAGAAACACGAAAGGGTATTGGTTACTACGCTCACCAAGCGTATGGCGGAGGAATTGACTGAATACCTACTGAATCACAATGTGCGTTGCACCTATATACACAGCGATGTGGATACACTGGAACGTGTAAAAATTATGGATGAATTGCGGGAAGGAGTACACGATGTCCTGGTCGGGGTCAACCTGCTTCGTGAAGGTCTCGACCTGCCTGAAGTATCTCTGGTTGCGATACTCGATGCCGATAAAGAGGGATTTCTACGCTCCCACCGCTCACTGACACAGACTGCCGGACGTGCCGCGCGTAACGTCAACGGTCTGGTGATCATGTATGCTGATACCATCACCGAGAGTATGCGACGCACGATAGAGGAAACCAATCGACGACGCGAAAAACAGCTGGCTTACAACGAAGAACATGGCATCACGCCCCAACAGATACGCAAAGCACGCAACCTCGCTGTATTTGGAACGGGAGAACCACAGGAAGTGGCTACAGGACAAGCC